>NZ_CP049366.1:304404-608808 GCF_014058425.1 Companilactobacillus pabuli | reverse complement strand
TCGCTGACACTATGATAAAAATGGAGAGAATCATAATCCAGAACCAGTTTCTTCTATAGAAAGGTTTTCCTTCATTTTGTTCGTTCATTTCTTACCTCCGTTTTCAACCCGTATTTTACCAATATTTACAGAAAGTAGCACCTTTAAAGCATTATTATTTTCATTGCAATAATAAGCTTTATAGTTGCTAATTAATCAATAATTAGATATGATTGTAAATGGACACCAATGGGGGTGTTCTGGATTCGACATGTGTAGTAGCGTGCAGGCTGCACTTAGGGCCTTGCGTCCCTTTAAAACGCACAGTTTATTATAACTGCAAAAAATAATAATAACTACGCATTAGCTGCCTAAAAACAGTCTAAGCGTGATCCATTCTAACTTCGTCCAAGGGTTGGAAATGGGTCTCAAAATTATTGGGCTACGTTTAACTGTGCATCCTGAATAGTTAAAAAGAGATCATCGGGATAGTCATTGTGGTGAGCCGGGTCGTATGGCGTTCATGATGGCGAAACTTCAAATGATACGACTATGAGTGTAGAGGCTTGCATAGCATTATGCTTGGACAGGGGTTCAATTCCCCTCACCTCCATAATGATAAAAACCAGCTATATCAAATGCTTAAATGCATTGATATAGCTGGTTTTTTGTTTTTCTTATTAATACCAAGATAGAGTCATAACGCTTTATTGGTAGTCAGTCAACAATTAATCAACTAACTCTTTTTTATCCCAAACCAATTTCTTATAAGCTTGCCACAACACAAACAACGACAAAACTAACATAATCATAGCCATCAAAAACATCGTATTGTAAGAACTCTTCTCAATCAGAACTCCGCCAAGAAATGGTCCAATTGCTTTAGGAAAGTTCTCCGACATACTGACGATACTTTGATACAACCCAGACTCACTTTTTGGCGTAGTTTCACTTACTAAAGCCGCCACAGTTGGATAAACTAGCATTTCACCTAATGTCAAAAATACCATCCCGGCTGCATAGGACAAATATTGTGTAGATCCGATTAAAGATCCTAAAGCAACAATAAACAACACAACCCCTAAAGCAACCTGAATTTTCTTAAACCAATCCTTTTTTTCAGCAAAATGATTGATGATTGGCAAGAAAACAATCACTATCAAAGAATTAATCGTCCATAAGAAACTATATTTACCAACCGGTACACCAATTTCAGTCAAATGAGTAGAAATATTGCTTCCCCATTGAGAATTAACTATCCAAGTCATACTTAGAAATAAAATTATCCACCCAATTCCTGGAGTTAATTTCCGCTTAAAAGAAATCTTCTTATTTGGTTCTCTTTTGACAAGTTTTGAATGATTATTATATAGGAAATAAGCCATAACCAAAAAACTCAACACGCAAATAAAATCGGCCACAAATACCAAACTTATTTGGATACCTACAATGACACTACAAATGGCCGTTCCAATTAAACTGCCAGTTTTACTGCCCATGTAAATATTATTGAAAACTTTATATCGATCGATTCCCTCAATAAAAGCCGCTGAAGAATTAATTACCGTATAAGTCCCACCGATACCAAAACCTAACATCGATAAAAAGATTGGAAAAGCAGGCCAATCATGATTAATTATCAAGCCTATCAAAGCCAACAAAGCAATTGAAGCATTGATTAAAGCCGTCTTATGACCTCCCAAACGGTCAAACATTTTCCCACCGATATAATTACCAATAAAATTACATAAAGAATTAAAAAATAATACGATTCCCGCTACAGCTAACGATTTGTGCAAATAGTTGTGAATAAAAATTGTATTTATTGGCCACATGAAACTAGCTCCACATGACAAAATAATTGTCCCTAAAACTAATACTTTCGCAGTAATTTTTTTCATTGATTCATCCCCAAAAACACCTGTGTTATGACTAACAGCAGTATTTATCCCCTTTTGAATGCTTTGATTTTAGAACATTTACTAATAATTATAAAGCAATCAAAAATAATATTATATCCACAATTATTTTTATTTCTAGACTTGTAACAATTTTTTCGTAATATATAATCTAGTTGTGTACCAAAAAACACAAAAAGAGGAAAAAAACGTGAAAAAAAGAAACATTTTTATCACTTCAGCTTTAATTTTATTAGCACCAACTGTGCTTTCATTATCACAACAAGATTCTCAAGCTGCTACTAAATTAGTCGGACGTACAAACAGCATCACTTCTTTAGTCGATTCCACTGGTAACGCTGTTCAAAATAGAGCTCTTGCTAAAGATACTGATTGGCAATTAGGTAAGATCATCAACATTGACGGCAACACTTATTATCAAGTTGCTACAGATGAATATGCTCTTTCAACTAATATTACTGTTATAGATTCTGATTCAACAAACACTGACACAAACAGCAACACTAATACTGATACAACTACTGATACAAATAAAATCGGTACTTTATCATATGCTGCTAAGGTAGTTGATCCTGACGGAAACGCTACTGGTCAAGTTCTTCCTGCTGGTTCATCATGGCAACTTGGTGAAACAAAGAACATTGATGGTAACGACTACTATCAAGTTGCAACTAACGCATACGTAATTGCTTTGGCTGTAAAGATCAATTCAACTGATACAAACACAAGTACTAATAACAATACCAACACAACACCTACTATCCCAATGCCAAACAATGGCCTAATTGCTACAACTAATGTTGCAACAAAGGTTTACAATTATGCTGACAATGCTTATGGTCAAACACTTGCTGCCGGCACTGCTTGGAAAGTTTCTAAGTTAGTCGTTAACAAATACGGTTCATATTGGGGCGAAATTGCTACTAACCAATATGTTTGGTTAGGTGACGTTACAATCAACAGTGGTCTTAATTTGAAAGACAATTCAGAATACATTGCTGAATTTGCAACTAGCATCAACAAATAATCACTAAGGGAGAAATTATGTCCGAAAAAAATCCTTACTGTCATGCAGGTATGGTCTGTCACGATGGTTGCCCTTGCTCAAGAAGTGACGGGATGTGCCATTGTAAAATGCTAAATGATCAAAAATGTGCCTGCGATGGTTACTGTGGTGCTAAACCTAAAGATACAATCTAAAAAAGCTCTTCGAGAAATTTTTATCTCGAAGAGCCTTTTTATTTCCAAAATTTTATTTAACAATTGTCAATTCATCTAAAGTCTTACCTTCTGGAGAAATCAACTGTAACCAACTGTTAGTTCCTGCAAAATACAAAAACGTCCCCACTTCATTAACGCTACGTAAATTAATATCTTCAGTTAAAACATTATCTTGAATAACATCACTATGCTCTTGACGTAATTGCATCCCAAATCTTCCCGCAAAGCCAACAACTCCAGCTTTTGTCAGCGGTGCTTTATCTACTAAAATAGCACCCTTTTTGACAATCAATTTATTACGACTGTTCCAATACACTGTAGCCTTACTACCGTTATAATCAACAGAAAATGGTACTTCAGATAATTCTTTAACAAAGCGGTGACGTGCTTTAGTCCGTTTTTTAATTTGTTTTTTCAAACCAAACATAGCCATTAATGGTGAAATTTTTGCCCAATAATTTTGATAAACACTCATAGACTCTTGAGAAATTGCCATCTTATATTCAACATTCATCATATAACCATAACTAGTTAACTCTTTAGTTAAAAAGTAAAAGAAATCAGCTGGAATCATATTTTCTGGCAAAATCAATTCCACAATCCCATCACAATCTTTGGCATTCATTAAACTTCCTAGATTTATACCGATAACCTCGTGATTTTTTATAACGATAAATATCGACTCTTCATTCACCTGATCTGGAATTGCTTGGTAATAATTGACCGTTCCCAAATCGTCTAACTGAAACGTCACTCCCGTATCTGAAACATTACCTGTAAAATTCATTGATTTATTGTCCTCTCGTCTAGTGAGTAAATTTTAACATATCTATTTTTAAATACCGAAAAGTTTATATTCCTATGTTAACGTATTCAAAAATACTAGTATAATTAAATTAAAATATAAATATATGTTTAAGAGGGATTACTATGAGGTTAAAACAATTAATTGAGTACCCTTTGATTGCAATTTTTATGATTATTTTATTTATCTTAATACCACAAAATATTGTCAAAGCAGCTACTATCAGTCCAAGTGATTTTAATGACGGTATTACTAACTGGACTGGACCTTATTCCACCAATTCAACTGGAGAATTACCTATTGGTTCGTCTTTAAAACTCGGTTATGCCTTTGGTACTGCCCAAAATGCCAATGGTAAAGTTACCAATGGCACTGATTCTGATGTAAGTAAATATTCAGAATCTAGTGGAGTCAACTTAAGATATTCTAAAATGAATATTTTTCTAGATCAGGATGGTTTAGAATACAATGGCAAATATCAATACGGAAATTATATTAGTTCTACATTCCAAGGTGGACTTTCAAATATTGGATCTAATCCTATTTCTTATTACGTATCAACTACTTCACCTGACTTTATGATCTCGCCTCCTGATTCTAAATCAAGTAACGGTATTAAAACATCAGCTTTTTCTGTTTTAGGTGGTAATGCCAGTGGTACAAATAATGAAGGTATGACTGACAAAAAATTTTATAAAGGAACTGATGAAAATGGGAATCCAGCTTATAAGATAATGGGTAATTTCACTAGAACTGGTAATAGTGGTTATAAAAACGGGACTTATAACTTGGAAATTGAGCTCCTATTGAGAGCATCCCCCACTAATTCTGCCATTGTTCAAAGAGAAATGTACGTCAAAAATACATCTTCAAGTAATGCTGAATTTATAACTTTATTCGGTCAAGATACTAAATTAGGTGCTATTGATGGTGGTAACGATAATGTACCTATTTACGACATGGGTAATAAACAAGGATTATATATTGAGGATTCTTATTTAGGACACAGTTATCGTCTAATGATTACTAATCAAATGAAAGATGGATTTACACATTATAATGGCCAGACAACATCCCTTAATTGGGCATCTGGTTTGGGTGGTTATCCTGACGGTAATGGTGCTGAACAATATAATTATGCTCACGGATACAAACTAACTAAAAACGTTGACACCTCCTACGTTTTAAGTTGGGATCCTGTAACATTAACACCTAACCAAACTGCTCACTTTGGTTCAACTATGGGAGTTACTGCTAAACCCTATTCTATCCCTACTCCAACTAAAACTTATACAAATGAAACTAGATCAACTGGTGAAAATAAAGTCGGTGATAAACTTAAGTTTACCCTGCATTTAGTAAACAACGGTTATGGAGCTAAATGGAACGCTCAACAAATTGTCGATCAACTTCCAAAGGGATTGCAAATCGATACAGGCTCAATCACCAGATCATCTGATGGCACGACAATTTCCCAGCCTGATGCAACTGATTACGATTCTGAAAACAGAACTTTGACTATTCCAATGCCATTTTCACTAACCGATAATCAATCGGAAACTGTAACCTTTGAAGCAACAATAACTGATGATGCTTTACAAAACTTAGATTCCTCTGGAAAATTAACCAATAAAGCTGACTTTACTGGTTCTGATTATATGGTTTCTCCATCTCAAGTCGATAAATACAGTGCATCAACTAGTTTTCCAGTTTCAGCACCGGACTACAATGCCTCATTTACAAAAAAGATTAAAAACATCACTAATAACGAAGATTATAAATCCGAAACTACTGCTAAACCTGGAGACAAAATTGGCTATGATATTATTTACAAAGTTGCTAGTGGTAGTAAAGATCACCTATTATCTGCCACAACTATTGATGATGATTTACCAGCCGGTTTAACTTTAGATAAAAAAAGTATTTATACAACTGGTAGCGACGGTGTTACTTACCAACAAACCTGGGGGCTTAATACTGGTACCATTAATGAATTAAAAGCCGGACAACAAGTAGAAATAACCTTTGAAGCCACAGTTACTTCTTCAACCGTTGGAACGATTACTAATAACGCTTATATTACCGGCGTAAAAACTTCTGGTAATCAAACTTACGATAAACAATTATCAACTGATGCGATTCTACACGTCAAAAGGGTCAATGGTTTCATTAAGACTCCGACAAATATTGATTTTGGTACTACTAATATGTATGGCAAAGCGAAAATTCTTCAAAACGTCACGACAGACGGAGAATTGATTGTTGCACACCCTGATAGTAACCAATTCAATGTCAATGTTTCTTACGATAATGATGCTAGTGATTCACAAATGAAAAACAATGACAACGACACTATTCCAACCAGCGATACAGGATTATTATTCATTAGACAAAGAAATGATTCTTACAACGATGTTGGAACTTGGCAACCTATTTTACCAACTGGCACTCCAATTCAAACAACACCTTTCGAAGGAAATCAACAAACCGTTAATTTAACTAACTATGTAGGCGTTAACGATTGGCAAATAAAATTAGATTCAAGTACAAAAGTAGGAACATATCATGGCACTTTGACCTGGACTCTTAATGAATCGATTTAAGAAAACTTAAAATAAATTAAGTTTCCTTAAGAATAAGAACACTTTTTAGGCAATTTGTTATTCTTAGTTCGTAGGAATTAGTTGTTTTTATAAAAAAAGCCGTTCACAGTGTGTGAGCGACTTTTTTATTTGGTTCTAAACTTTCTGGTATTGATGAACAATCAATACCAGTTTTTTTTATACTCTTTGAAATAAAAAAAGAACATCACTGTTCTCGTGTTAAGATTTAAGCGACCAAACCAAATCAAACAGGAGTGAACAATGGTGTCCCAAGACAATTCTATACTATGTGCGCTAGACATAAAAGACAATAATATAAAAAATGTTTCAGTAAAAGATTCCAAAATAAAAAAACATGGTGTTATAAAACACATCAAAGTGGTGAATGCTGAACTATCTTATTCTTTACATAGGTGCCCTCAATGTGGAATGAATACACTAGTTAAAAATGGTAAAAGAACCACTAATGCAAGATTAGCTAGCTTTAATGGTATCGAGTACCACCTAGTACTAAGAAAGCAACGATTCCTGTGTAGGAACTATGGAAGCACCTGCGGTGCCCACAGTGATCTATTGATAAAAAATCATACTATGACCAAACAGATTAAGAATAGAATCTTTTCCATGGCTAAAGAATCATTTACTCTGTCATCAATAGCTAAAGTCATCGGTATTTCAGCCAATACTGTAAGTAGGATTTTATATAGTAATACCAAAATTCCTAATAGATGTGCGCATTTGCCAGAAAATCTTTGTTTTGATGAGTTTAGATCCGTAAAAAATATTTTTACATTTATCGCCATCGATGCGGATACGCATCGGTTGGTCGAATTGATACATGACAGACTGTCTAAAACAATAACTGAACACTTTATAAATAATTACAGCTTATCGGAACGACAAGCCGTAAAAACCGTATCAATCGACTTAAATGCCAACTATCAATTAGTCGTTCATCGTATATTCCCCAATGCTCGCATTGTCGTAGATAGATTTCATATAGTTCAACTTTGTAGTAGAGCCTTGGATCAAGTACGTATCAATTCTTTAAAAAAATTGCCTGATAAAAAATCTCGTATATATAAAGCGATGAAATCTGATTGGCGTCTATATCATCTTCCAGAGGAAGATGTAGACGATACTCATATAAAATTTATTGTCGGCATAAATGAATTTACGACTATTCAAAATGTCATCGATATAGCTACTGATGAAATACCAATTTTCAAGGAAGCTTATGGTACTTATCAGAGTATTCAAAGATCAATAAGATATCATGACATAAATCTACTTCAAGAAACTACTTCTGGATATAAAAGAAATGGGACTGCAATGGATACAGCCATTACAACGTTACGAAAAAACATAAATTATGTGAAAAATAGTTGCTTATTGCCATATTCCAATGGTCCTCTAGAGGGCACCATTGGAAAGATAAAGAAACTAAAAAGAAATTCTTATGGCTTTAGAAATCTTGAACACTTTATTAAAAGAATAAGACTGATTTGTGCATAGAAAAAGAGCATCCTCGATGAGGATGCTCAATGAGCTCAAAATCATTCATCAATACGATTTGACAAAGAGCCTTTTATTTTAGATTGTTTTAGCTAAAACCCAATCTTTAACATCCCCATGACTCAAATTAACTTTCTTAACTGAGCGAACGGAGAAATTATTCTTCTTATAGAACTTAACGTTCTTTTGTGTATTCGTTTCTAAAATGATGTTTCTATAACCAATTTTTTTCACGTAAGGGCTAATGTGATTATTGAGCATCTTACTACCGATACCTTGACCACGTAATTTCTTATCGACAGCCAAATATTCAACAGCACATTTTTTCTTACCCTTTACTTTATCGAAAAGATCTTCGAACTTAAAGATATCGAATGCATTGAAACCATTGAATCCATTCTTGATAATTTCTGGCAACAATTTTAAACCATCCATTGAAAGATAATCCCAATTGCTGATCTGCTTACCTTGATTAAATTCAATTAGAGCAACTGCTCTAGGCTTTCCCTTTCCGTCAGCTCCAACATAAACCAAACCTTTTTTCATGAATACATTAACTTCAAGTTCAAAATACTTTCTCAACAACTTATCGAACTTAGCACTAGAACGAAATTCTTGTTGGAACATGTTCTTAGTTGTTATGTATTCTTTAAATGAATCTACTAGTAAATTTATTATCTGAGGCTTATCACTGTTTAAGCCGCTCCGAAAATCCAAAAATATGACCTCCTTATTAAGTCATACATTTATCATAAGCACTTCTATACCAATTGTCCACTAATACAAATTATTTTCATGCCAAACGTCATTTTTGTAATATATTTTTAACAATAAATTTAACTTAAAGTATTAGACAATGATATAGAATGATAGTATGATTTTCAGTAAAGTGAGATTCTTGTTCAAAGCCGATAGCTAAGGCATTCTTAGTATATCGGTTTTCTTATGCTCAAAAATTTTATTTATAGGGAGGGAAATTATGGGGAAGAACAAAAAATCAATCTACATTTTAGTATTCAGTAACTTTCTAATCTGTTTGGGAATCGGATTAGTCATACCGGTTACACCTTTTATTAAAAACCAATACCATTTTACGACTTCACAAATGGGTATCATGACGTCTCTATTCGCCTTTGCCCAATTTATAGCATCACCTATTGTAGGTAAATTATCTGATAAATTAGGTAGAAAACCAGTTATTGTTTTCGGTTTATTTACTTATATGATTTCAGAATTTATCTTCGCACTTGCTACAACATTACCTATTTTTAATATCTCTCGGATCATTGGTGGATTGTCCGCAGCCATGGTTATCCCTACTTCAATGGCCTTAGGATCCGATTTAACAACTTTAAAAGACCGTGCTAAGGTAATTGGTTGGCTATCAGCTGCCTTTAGTGGTGGACTGATTTTGGGTCCCGGACTTGGTGGTATTTTAGCTGGTATTACTTATAAAACACCATTTTGGGTTGCCGGTATTTTGAGTATCACTAGTGCTATCTTCACATACATCTTTCTTAAGGAAGACAAAGAAGTCCTTGAACGTGAGGAACTTGAAGCAGAAAAGAAAGCTCAAGAAAAAGGTTCAATTCGAGCAATTTTGACTTTACCTATGGTCATGTTGTTCGGTATGATTTTGGTTTCATCATTTGGATTACAAGGATTCGAAAGTATTTATAGTATTTATGTTAACCAAGTCTTTGATTTTGGATTAGGAACAATTGCTTTAGTTTTAACTTTAAATGGAATCATTTCCTTAATCTTGCAGGTTGCCGCTTTCAACTGGATCATCAACAAAATCGGTGAAATGCGTCTGATCAGTATCGCCTTCTTATTGAGTGCCGTTTGCGTTTTCTGGATTACTCAAGCGCACACTCATGTTGAAGTTATCGTTGCTACTTTAATTATTTTCTCTTCATTTGATTTGTTAAGACCAGCTATCACGACTCTATTAACAAAATCAAGTCGTTCTAATCAAGGTTTGATCAATGGTATGAACATGTCCTTAACTAGTGTTGGTAACGTCATTGGCCCCTTGATGTCTGGTGCTTTGATGGACTGGAATACACATTATCCATATTTAGTTGTTACTGTCATCTTAGCAGCATCTTATCTTTTGACCTTCATCGTTAGAAAACATCCAATCATACCCGCAGAGTAAAAAAGAACTAGACTACATTGATTGTAATCTAGTTCTTTTTTGATTCTATGAAAAATTGAAAATCACTATTTAGTCCGGAATAGCAAAGAAAATTGGCTCAGTAGTGAGATTATTCTTAGCAACTTGTTGCTTAGAATAAGGCCGAGTTTTGAGATTTTGCGCACTTGGTTTTTGAAAAAGCTCAAAATCGTGTCCACTACGTTCCAGCCAAATTTTCTTTGCTATGGAGGACGGAATTCTAAACTAATCCTTGAGCCAACATAGCTTTAGCAACTTTTTCAAATCCAGCAATATTTGCACCAGCTTGATAATCCTTGTTCAAACCATATTCAGCATCGGCATCAGCAATCTTTTGATAAATATCTTCCATGATATCTTTCAATTGTTTGTCAACATCATCGAATGTCCAAGACAAGCGTTCACTGTTTTGGCTCATTTCTAAGGCTGAAACGGCAACACCACCGGCATTGGCAGCTTTAGCAGGTCCATAGATGATATCATTTTGTTTGTAGACGGCAATGGCATCAGTATTACTTGGCATATTAGCACCTTCAGCAATATATTTGGCACCATCTTTGACCATCAATTTGGCTTGGTCTTCGTTGATTTCATTTTGAGTGGCACATGGTAAAGCAATGTCGTAATTAATATCCAAATCCCAAACGGAACCTTCATGATACTCAGCAGTTGAAATTTTGTCGGCATATTCTTTAATACGTCCACGTTCAACTTCCTTGATTTGTTTAACAGTAGCAAGGTCAATCCCATTTGGATCATAAACATAACCATTTGAATCAGAAACAGTTACTACTTTGGCACCATTTTCTTGAGCTTTTTGTAAAGCATAGATAGCAACATTTCCGGCACCAGAAATTTTCACTGTCTTACCCTTCAAAGTATCCTTTTGGTCTTTGATCAAAGCGTTCAAGAAGTAAATCAATCCAAATCCAGTGGCTTCAGTTCTAGCTAGTGAACCACCATATTGCAATCCTTTACCAGTTAAAATTCCACCTTGGAAGCCATTCAAACGCTTGTATTGGCCAAATAAGTAACCTATTTCACGACCACCGACACCGATATCGCCGGCAGGAACATCCAAATCTGGTCCGATGAATTTTTGCAATTCAGTCATAAAGCTTTGGCAAAAACGCATAATTTCTGAATCTGACTTACCCTTAGGATTAAAATCAGAACCACCTTTGCCACCACCAATTGGTAGTCCAGTTAGACTGTTCTTTAAGATTTGTTCAAAACCTAAGAATTTAACGATACTCAAGTTTACACTAGGATGTAATCTCAAACCACCTTTGTAAGGTCCGATGGCAGAATTGAATTGAACACGAAAGCCACGATTAATATGGAAATTACCTTCATCATCTTGCCAAGGAACTCTAAATTGAATTGCACGTTCTGGCTCAACTAAGGAACCCAAAATATTGTTCTTAACGTATTCAGGATGCTTTTCCAAAACTGGTTTTAATGTATCTAAAACAGTAAAGGCTGCTTCTTGAAATTCTGGTTGATTAGGGTCTCTTTTAATAATAGAATCTTTCAAATCTTTAATATAAGTTTCGACATCTGCCATATAAAATACCACCTTTTTTAGTTAATTAAACTACTGTTCATTATAGCTCAATATTAAAATAATTGACTTTAAATTAAAAATAAATTAACTATAAATCATTTTTTCCAAACTAACCATGATTCTTTTTCACCAGTTTTCTCTTCGACTGAATGGATAGAAAACTCAAAACCATTTCTTTCATAAAATTGTTTGGCAAGAATATTTTTGTCATAAACATCTAACGACAATTGTTGATGATTTTTCTTTAAAAAATCTAACAATCTTTTTCCGATACCTTGATTGCGATATTTTTTATCGACAAAAATTCCAGCAATATAATTCTCTTGTAAACCAACAAAACCTCTAACTTCCTGTTCAGCATAGACATAAATTTCAGCTGTTTTGAATTGTTTTTTAACCACTGAATAATTATCAAACCAGAAATCCTTACCAATAAAATCATGTGCTTCCAAATTACTATCAAGCCAAATCTGACTGACTTTTTCCAATTCTGCATCTTTCATTTTACGAATCATACTTGCCAACCTTTTTTCTATTTGCTAAAATATTTCCTTGAAGTTAATAAACACCGCCGGGTGTCACTTAATCAAGTATTCTTAATAATTCCGTTAGGCCAAAGAAGGAATTATTAGGGATACTTATTTTTTTGGAGAAATATTATGCATTGGATCTATTTAATTATCGCCGGACTTTTTGAGGTCGTTTGGGCAACCACGATGAAATTGAGTCACGGTTTTACTAAAATCAGCTTTACCATTTACACAATTATCGGCTTGGCTTTGAGTATGTTCTTCTTGTCAATCGCTATTAAGAGAATGCCGATGAGTTTGGCCTATCCTATTTGGACCGGAATTGGAGCCGTTGGTTCGATTATTGCTGGAGTAATAATCTTTGGCGATAAACTATCTCCATTAACTTGGGTCTTCGTAGCCTTATTACTAATTAGTATCATTGGTATCAAAATCACTTCTGGAAGTTAAATTCCAATAAACATTGTAACAAATTAGTCGATTATAATGACAGCGTTTTCTATTCGGAGTATGATTTAGATAAAAAAGGATGATAATTATGCCAACGTCAGAGGAAATTTATCAAGAAATGCAAAAGTACAACGAAAAAGAACTAGAAATCATTCGTAAAGATCCATGGATAATTCCTGCAACTGTAGCTTGGATGGCAATTCCTGCAGCTATTTGCATTCGTGGTTTCTGGAAGAATCGTCAATTGAAAACTCAACTAAAAATTGAACGTGAAAAGACAAAACGTGCTTCTTTAAGACTATCCGAACCTAAGAAAATTCGTCCTTTCCATAATTGCTAAATAATTGTGTCATCGTATTTATTGCGGTGGCACTTTTTTTACAATTAAACTATGATAAGAATATATTATTTGGGGGATATTATGAAAAAGAAACTAATTATTATTTTATTCACTTTGTTAATAGCTTTAGGTATGCCATTAAACGTCCAAGCAGCGGCAGCTCCAAAAGCTAAAAATTTAACTTCAGTCACACAAAGCATCAACCATGCTTCACCAGAGACACCTTTGATTTTTTCTCATCGTGGCAGTCCTTATAATTATCCTGACCACTCTTTCAAGGGTTACAATCGTGCTATCAAAGATGGTACTCAATATATCGAACAGGATGTTTGGTTAAGTAAAGACGGTAAATTATTTGTCTCACACGACGATAATCTCAAACAATCAACTGGCAAAAATGTTACGATTTCAACTTCAAATGCTAGCAAAATTAGCCAAGTTAAATTACACAATGGTGAAAAGATTCATCAACTAAAAGACGTCTTCAAGCGTTATGGTAAAAATGTTCATTATATAATTGAAACTAAGAAGAATGCCGGCGACAATACCGATACCGAAAAAGCTCTCGTCAAAGAACTCAAGAAATATAAAATGACTAAAAATGTAATCTTCCAAGATGAAAGCTTACCGGGAATCAAGGAGTTACATCACTCTTTGAAAAAAGTTCCTACTCTTTGGCTATTAAGCTCTGCCACTGAACGCCAATACAAAGAACAAATTGAAAATGCCCCTCGTTATATCAAATTCATTTCCATGAAATTAGATCAATGGACACCAAAATTAGTTAAACTATCACACAAGAATGGTTTTAAAACTAATGGTTGGATTTTAAATACTTATAATGACAACTATGATGCCTTAAATACACTCAAGTTAGACAGTGTCTTTACTAACAATACTAAAGAAACAGCTCAGTTAATCGACCGCTGGAAATAACAAAAAAAGGAAATCCAAAATTTGGATTTCCTTTTTTATTATTCTTTTGAAATTTTTGGCAGCATAGCAAATATTACTAGCCCTACTAAAAACAAAACACTCAAAGAAGCAGCACCGATAGTCGACTTACCAGTCATTTGCGTTACGATTGCTACAATAAATGGACCCATGACCGCTGAAAATTTACCCAAAATATTCAAGAATCCATAAAATTCACTACCAGATTCTTTCGGGATAATTTGTCCAAAGTAAGATCTACTCAAGGCTTGTAAACCACCTTGACTGGTCCCCACTAAAATTGCCAGTACCCAGAAGTCAAAGTTAGTTTTCAAACGTAAAGCATATAAACAAATTAACAAGTAAACTCCAATTCCTAGTAAAATACCCTTACGAGTCGAAGTTTTATCTGCCAACCAGCCAAACATGATTGAAAATGGTACGGCAATCAATTGCACGACTAACATGACAATCATCAATTCTGTCGTCTTAATGCCAATATCCAAACCGATTGCTGTCGCCATTGTAAAAATGGTATCCACACCATCAATATAGAAGAAATAAGCTACTAAGAACCAAGCAACTTTTTTATACTGACGGATGTGTCTGATGGTTTCAAACACCCGTTTAAAACTTCCTGACAAAGGTGTTTTAGTAGATGTTACTGAATATTTTTGCGTTACATTTCTTTGAAGTGGCAAGTAAAAAACCAGCCACCAACTAGCCGCAATAATAAAGCTCATTTTAGCTATGCCAGCTCCATCTAACATCCCAAAGCCACTCGTCAATTGCAATATTAAGAATAGAATAAAGGCTAAAACACCGCCTAAATATCCAAATGCATAACCATATGTCGATATTTTATTCATCTGTAAATCATCAGCTACATCAGTCAAAAAGCTGTCATAAAATAAGTTACTGACTGAATAACCAATTGCTGAAAAAATATAAATTGTCAACAATATTTGCCACTGACTAGCTGGTACAAAGGCTAGACCGACTGTCATCACAATTCCTAACCAGCAAAACATGCCCAATAAACGTTTTTTAAAATTAGGATAATCTGCCAATGCTCCTAAAAACGGTGCCAACAATGAGACTAATAACGTGCTAAAACTATTAGCATATCCCCAATATGCTGTTGAACTAGCATTAGAAATCCCAGAACTGGTCGCAACCGATTTGAAGTAAACGGGTAAAACCGCTGTCGTGACAATAATTCCATAAGCAGAATTAGCCCAATCATACATGATCCAACTCCACTGTTCTTTATTGATACCCAGTTTGATTTTATTATTCTTTAAAGAAATCATAATCCCCATCCGTTCTTTAAATTCACCGAAATTGTAGCATTTACAACTCGATTGCCGATATAAAAAAATTCAATTAATTTTTCTTGTTTTTATTCCTATAAATACTGATTTAACAGTATTATTAACAATTAACAAAAAAATAAATATCGGTTGTATTATTATAGACTGAAAAATCTGAGAATTAATATAGCCAAAATAGAATAAAAAATCATAAAAAAAATGATGTAATCCAGATTTTACTCTGAACTACATCATTTTTTATTTAATCAAAGTTTATTTTTCGATTCCTTTACCGACATAAACATCTTCAAGAATTTGTTTCAATTCTGAAATCAATGGTTCCTTAGGGTTAGTGAATGAGAATTGATCGCCAAAGGTTGCTTCAGCTAAGTCATCCAACTTACTATCGAAGTCTTTCTTATCGATATAGTTGTCCTTCAAGCTTAACTTAATACCAACAGCATGAGCAAGATCAACAATCTTCTTCACTAAGGCATCCTTCAAAGCACGGTTGTCTTTGCCAGTCAAACCAATGTAACTAGCCATAGCAGCATAATCAGAATCAGCTCTGAAGCTTTCATATGCAGGCCACATTGTCATCTTAGTTGGTTGCTCGAAGTTATAGTTGATAACTTGTGGCAAGGCAATGATCGATGCCAATCCATGTCTGATACCATAAACGTTAGTCAAGACATCAGTGATTGAATGTGCCACACCAGCAAAGGCATTACCATATGATAAGCCAGCTAGAGTTGATGCATTGTGCATTTCAGCTTGAGCATTTTTATCACCAGCAACAGCCTTCTCTAAGTTATCAAAGACTAACTTGATAGCTTGGAGTGCATATGGTCTTGTGTAATCTGAAGCCATATTAGCAACGTATGATTCAACCGCGTTAGTCAAAACATCCATACCAGATTCGGCCATGATGTCTTTTGGCATTGTTTCAACAAATTGTGAATCAATGATAGCAACATCAGGTGTCAATGCATAATCAGCAATTGGGTACTTAGTACCAGTCTTAGTATCGATAATTGAACTAAATGGTGTAACTTGATCTCCGCCGCCGAATGTTGTAGGAATAGCAACAAATTGAGCTTTTTCTGGCTTAGGGAACTTGTAAGTACGTTTTCTAATATCGATGAAACCTTGTTTTGCACCAAACAAATCAACATCTGGATGTTCATAGAATAACCACATGTCTTTGGCAGTTTCCATTGTTGTACCGCCACCTAAAGCAATGATTGTATCTGGTTTGAAGAGGTTCATTTGTGTAACACCACGTTTAACAACATCAGTGGTTACAATATTGTCAACGTCTGAGAACATTGAGTATTCGACGTTAACCTTGCTACGTTTCAATTCATCAGTAATCGTATCAACAAATCCTAATTGGACCATGACAGGATCACAAACGATGAAGGCTCTCTTCATTCCTTCAAGGTCCTCTAAGTAACGAACTGAAGTCTTTTCATAGTAAACTCTTGGTTGTTTAATCCATTGCATGTTATTTCTCCGTTTAGCGATTGTCTTAATATTAAGCAAATCAAATGAAGATACGTTGTGAGAAATGGAATTCTTACCCCATGAACCAGTACCAAGTGTAAGTGATGGAATCATTTCGTTATAAAGATTACCAATACCACCGATAGCAGCAGGAGTATTAACTAGTACACGACTAGCTTTCATCTTGATACCAAATTCAGTAGCCAAATCTTCATCCATTGTGTGGATACCAACTGTGTGACCTAAACCACCAAAGTGTAGCAATTCATCAGCTTTTTCAAATCCTTCTTTGTGGCCAGCAACTTTGAAGACTGATAGAACTGGTGAAAGTTTTTCAGCTGAAAGTGGTTCATCTGGACCAACCTTACTTAATTCAACACCTAAAACTTTAGTATCAGCAGGAACCTTGATACCAGCAAGTTTAGCAATATTCAAAGCGGATTGACCGGCGATAGGACCTTTAACTCCACCTTCTGGTCTAAACATAGCATCGGCTAACTTCTTGTAGTCAGCTTTCTTGATGAAGAAGACTTTGTTCTTTTCAAACAATGACTTAACTTCATCGTAAATATCAGCATCAATAATGGCACTATTTTCAGCGGCACAAACCATACCATTATCAAAAGTCTTAGAAATCATAATATCGTTAACAGCACGTTTGATGTTAGCAGTTTTTTCAATGTAAGCAGGACCATTACCAGGACCAACACCCAAAGCAGGTTTACCAGTTGAGTAAGCGGCTTTGACCATTCCAGGACCACCAGTAGCAAGAACTGAGGCAACTCCATCATTGTTCATCAAGTATGAAGTAGCTTCAATACTTGGTTTTTCGATCCATTGGATAACATCTTCAGGAGCACCCGCATCAACAGCGGCCTTTAACATAACTTTAGCAGCAGCGACTGAACATTTTTGAGCTTGAGGATGGAAACCAAAAATAATTGGATTACGTGTCTTCAAGGCAATCAATGACTTAAACATTGCTGTAGAAGTTGGGTTAGTAACTGGAGTAACACCGGCTAAAACACCAAGTGGCTCAGCAACCTTGATCAAACGATGTTCTTTATCATCTTCAATAATACCAACGGTCTTATCACGTTTGATTGAGTGCCAGATTTCTTCGGTTGAATACATATTCTTAATTACTTTGTCTTCAACCAAACCACGACCAGTCTCTTCGTAGGCCAATTTAGCTAATTTAAAACTAGCATTCAAACCAGCAATAGCCATTTGGTGAACAATGTGATCAACTTGTTCTTGAGTGAAACTGTCCATAATTTTCAAAGCTTTTTGAGCTTTAGCGACCATTTCATCAATAACAGGTTTTACTTCTTCTTTTTTGTCGGGTTTTGCAGCAGTATTTGTATCTTTGGAACCTTTCAACATCTGATTACCTCCAAGAATAAAAACTATATTTGTTAACTAATTCACGTTTTATCATATCACTGTGTTTTTTTTGTTCAAGCATTTTAATCCAAAAAGACAATGTAAACGTATCCACGTTGATATATCAACACGTAGCAGACAATTGTTTGTTAGTCAATGAATTTCACATCCCTAAAATCATAGTTTTTATTGTGAATATTTCTTCACAAAGTCCGTATTATGGGCCTTTTTTAATTCACAAAAAAAGTAGATTGAAGTGATTTTCAACCTACTTTGTGAAATATTTTGTTTTTAAACGAACTTCTTCACACTCTCTATCTAAACGGGTTACACAAGCCAATTCTCTCCGGTTTGCTACGTAATGAAAATCGCCTGCAAGACCAAATACCGCAGTCAATTTCCATCACTAAGCAAATCCTCGAGAATTCCCGGGCTTGTTCCACCCTCTCTCTATCTAAACATTGTCTTAGTAGCACGGGCCATTACTTTTGGATCTTTCTCGTAATGGTGCATTGGTGTCATTTCTGACAATGGAATATTCAACAAAGTGTAAACAGCACGTTGTGCGGCACGGAATGAATATTGTTCTGTAAAGACCATATCAAATGGTTGTTCACAGAATTGACTGATGAAGGCTAAGTTTCTACTGTGCTTTGGCACTACATCAGGACGGTCACCGACAGCTCTTTGATTGAACATTGCAGAAGCATATGGCAAGTGAACTGGGATAACATTGACAATACTGTCCATGATTTCTTGAGTATGGTTCTTGATATTGTCTTTGCTTGGATCAGTTGCAGCCAAATTACCGAGCAACTCTTCAAGCATTTCTTTACCAGTCATTTCCATAACAGGCTTTTGAACGTAATCACCATTTCTTCTTGGATACATGAAGTAACCCCAGAATGTTGATTCGTTAGGTTTTTGTGCCTTGAAATGTGGTTGGTGGTGAACAACGATTGACAACAATGGTGTACTCTCAATCCATGTGTTCAAAGCATTACCCGGTTCTTGTTGAGTGATACGTGAAATTTCGTTAACTAAGAAGTGGTTGTTTGTTGTGACTGTGAAACTTACCCACTCACTTTGTGAACGGTCACCAAAGAATTTATCCGGATTACCTAGTGAGTAGAATTTCTCGGCAGCTTTCTTCCAAAGCATGGCACTAGGTGCATAATCCATATTCTCTTTGAATGGTGTGTTGAAATCACCAATTGCTGAACTGTCAGTGATTGAACCATTAGTATCGAAGACTAAGTCATTTTCGGCAATATCGATATGACCTTCTTTGTTGTCATTGTCGACTTCTTCATACTTCAAGCCAGTTACAACGATATCATCTTGCAAAGGTGTGTCTTTGAATTCGAGGTCAGTAACTTTGCGATTATTGATAAAGGTTACGCCACGGTCTTCCAAGTATTTGCGCATTGGCAAAATAATACTTTCAAATTGATTATAAGGACTTCTCGTAACACCTTCCAAAGTATTGATACGACTGAATTCTAGAATCATACGATTCATGTAACGACGTAATTCAACTGCTGAACTAGCACGTTTGAAAGCAAAGGTTGTTTGCCACATGTACCAGAAATTAGTTGTGAAGAAGTGAGGACTACTTGCAAACCATTCAGCAATACTGATGTTGTTCAACTTTTCTTCATCCTTTTCAGGCATCAACATCAATTTCGACAACAAGTAACGATCTTTATTATCAAATTGCATATGTTTGTAATTATCTTTACCCGGATTTACTCGTGGTCCATTGTGATCAATCAAACGTCCCACATCATGTGTTGGATGGGCATGGTCAAAATTCAAAATATCGTCGGTAACAGTTTGTCCAGGATGGTCTAGTGATGGTACTGAACGCAAAACGTCCCAAAGATTTTCGAAAGTTTCTTCGTTAAGCATTCTTCCACCTTTTGCTAGGAATCCTTTGTTATTAGAAAGTGCTTGGTTACCATATTCATTTTCATAATCTTTTACAGCGGCACCATCATTAGCACCGTGGTCTTCAAGTCCCATCATAGTGATTTGATCACCATTGAATCCGCCATCACGAATCAAATAGATACCAGCAGCTAAGTTACCAATACCAGTACCAATCATGTAGGCTTTTCTTGTCATAATAACTAACCTCCATTCAAATCTTACTGTTCACCTATACAACTCAAATATAGCAGTTTTCTTAGGAAAGTAAAGGCTTACATTTTGATTTTTGTATCATTTTTCTTCTAGTTTTTGGAATAAAAAAAAGGAGTCAAAACTAGTTAAATTAGTTTCGATTCCTTGAATATTAATCACTATATTTAGTTAGACGAATGACGTCACGAACAATCATTAGTTCCTCATCTGTAGGAACGACTAGAACCTTGACTGTTGAATCATCAGTACTGATCAAACGTGTTCCAGTACCATTTTCGTTACGTTCATTATCAATTTTTACACCCATATAATTAAAACTATTGGCAATATCTGCTCTGATTTCAGCATTACCTGCACCAACACCAGCGGTAAAGATAATTACATCAGTGCCCTTGAGCATAGCGATGTATGAACCAATATATTTGACGATGCGATTGATGAAAATTTTGATTGCCAAATCAGAACGATCGTTTTCCGCTCTAGTAGCTAGTAAATCACGCATATCTGGTGAAACGCCAGAAATACCTAATAAACCAGACTTGGTATTCAAAATTTTAACCATTTCACTAGGGTCAGTAATCTTTAACTTTTGCATTAAATAAGCAACAAGTGAAGGATCAATGTCCCCAGAACGTGTACTCATTGTGATACCGGCTAGTGGCGTGAAGCCCATTGAAGTATCGATTGACTTGCCGTCTTCAATCGCATCGATTGATGAACCACTACCTAAGTGACAAGAGATAATCTTCAAGTCATTCAAAGGTACGTGCAAATAATCGGCTGCAGCTTGTGAGACATATCTATGGCTAGTACCGTGAGCTCCAAATTTACGAACACCATATTTTTCATAATATTCGTAAGGAATGCTATACAAGTAATTAACTGGATCCATTGTTTGATGGAATGAAGTATCAAAAACAGCTACTTGTGGTACATCTGGCAATATTCTTTCAAATGCTTCAATACCAGCAGCTTGTCCAGGATTGTGCAGTGGAGCGAACTCTGACAAATTTTTGATTTGTTGAATTACTCTCGGAGTCACAACAGCGGAGTCTTTAAAGATACTACCACCAGCAACTACTCGATGACCGACACCAGTGATTTCTGAATAATCATCAATGATTTTTAAGTCGATCAACTTATCGAGCATTTTATTGACAGCAGTTGTGTGATCAGGGATATCACCCATCTCACTGATCTTTTTACCACCAAATTCAACTTCAAAAACTGAATCAGAAAGGCCAAGACGATCAACCATTCCTTTTGCAACAACCTTTTCACCAGGTACTGTGTATAGTTTCCACTTCAGTGTAGAGCTACCAGAATTAACGGCCATGATTTTAGACATTTAATCTCACCTAACCTTTAAAATTTTTAGCCCAGTCTTGTAACTGGTCTTTAAATCCTTCAAACAACTTGGGATTATTAGTGTCTGGAATTGTACCCATCAAAACATTTTCCACTTGCTTAGCATTGCCACCGTGTTTTTGCAAAACGACTACTGCCTTTTGTGCCTCTTTAGAAGCAAACAAATTAGCAGGTAAGTCTAAGACAGCCTGCAAATAAACACTTGAAACCATCCATTCAGATAATTTCTTAGCTTGATCAGTTTGGAAAATTTGTGATGGAACAATAAAAATACCCAGTCCACCATCATTCAAATTATTCATTGTTTGTTCAATCAACAGATGGTGAGCATAAGAATGGCCCGATTCAGCGCTAGTCTGGAAGTTTTTAGCATTTTCATCAATTGGATAGTAGCCAACTGGTAAATCTGCTACTGCCATGTCGATATCGGTAATATCCCAATCCGCTACACTATCTTGATGATAGGCATCCAAATTAAGATTCATTACTTCACTAAATGACTTGGCCAAGGCAACGAGCGTGTCATCATTGTCCAAAGCTGCAGCGTTGATATGAAATTTATCAGTCATATTCAATTGTTCGATAACTTCAATCAATAAGTTACCTGTTCCGACCGTCGGATCAACTATGTTCACCGTTTTTTTATTTTGAACATTTAGTACCTCATAAGCAATAAGGCTCGCAATCAAACCAATGGCATCTGGAGTCATTAATTTATTGACTTCTGCTTTATCATCTTTTTGAGCTTTGATAATAGCAACCGTGATAGCTTGCTTTAATTGTAATGGAGTTAAGTTTAGTTGCTTTAATTCTTGATAAATTGCTTCTAGTTTAGCAACCGTTTCTTGATCAGGAACTGAATTTTCAACATAAACTTTACCATCGGAAATATTAGTTAAATTCTCGGCAAGTGTATCAATATTACTTACTTTCAAAGACTCCTTCAATAAAGAATTGGCTTTGTTTAGCTTATCAAAATATGATTGCATATCTTTTTCTGACATAGTTAACCTCTTTGCTTCATAATAAAATTTTAACGTTGGAATCGATTTTATTCAAGGATTCCTAAATTCACGATAGTCTATTTTATTACTTTTATTAAAATTCTTGTTAATTTGTTGCTTGTACATTTCGTCCAATTTTTGGTAATCATTGATTTCTTCAGCTAAATAAGAGCTGCTGTAACCAATAACCATAATTGCGACCATTAATACTAATATACTATTTAACAGGACAGTTGCGCTATGTTTTTGATTTTTTTGCAACCAATTAATCATTATAAACTAAACACATCGTCGATTTTTGCTGAGCTTTATTCTCTGTTGTAATAATAACTAAATTTCCATTTTTTTCAATATTAATTTTTCTCAGGTCCGTCATAATCGGCTCATGTCCTCCATTCAAAACTGTCGTTGCATGCAACATTAACTTACCTCCTGCCCAGTATTTCTCAATAACTCGCTTATTTTGTTCATCGTTTGATGAATAGACTATTCGCTGATTTTTTAAATTAATAATTTTACTATTTTGCAAAACCGTTTGTAGTTTTTCCTGAGTGATATGCCATCTAACTTGTTCTTGAAAATCCGTCTGTTGAATGATTTTTAAAATTTGTAGGCTTTGTTGTAAAACTCCTAAAGTCAAAATTGTGACCATTAAAGCGATGATTGTCTCGTATAAAGTAAATCCTCTATGTGGCTGGTTTAATTTGATAAACATTTTTATTGACCGTTACCCGATATTCGTTATTGTTAGATTCGAAAAAATATTTTTTATCCTTGATGACCAAAGGATTGGGGACATTTTTACTTTGTAAATTTAGCAAAACAATTTTATGAGCATTAACGCGCTCCTCCCAATGATTGATCAGTTTAAATTCTTCTTTGACACAATAAGTCAGGGTAAAAATTATCAAAACTGAAATCGATAGTGCCACAAGTGACTCTGCTAAGACGAAACCTTCACGATGTAGTCTCAATGATTTCACCCCAATTCATCTGAATTTTATAAAATATCTTTTTATGGCTCAAATTTGACTCGACTGTAATTGTTGTGGCTGTTGCTTCACCACTGTTATTGATTGTGTAATTGGCTCGCGTACCTGAAGTTATCTTTAAAGATTTGGGTATTTTTTTACTTTGAGTTTTAGTTTTGTCGTCTTGTGGAGTATGAAAAATGATTCTCTTTTTATCAAAGACCATTCTTCCTCCAGTATTGTGTAAATAGCAATAATTAAAGGTGCTCTTAAAAGAGTCCTTAAACCACTGTAAATACTGACGTTCTTCAACTCTAGCCTGATAGTCTTTGAGATTATAGATTGAAAAAATTGTCAGGCTACAAAATATGGCTAAGCTCACGACAGTTTCCAATAACGTGAAAGCTCTTCTAACTTGCATCAGTCTTTTCTTTTTCAACTAAATTACTAGGATTAAGGTCTTTTATTTTTTGAACCCTTTTAGATTGATCTGCGGTTATATAATTTTCTTTTTGCAAGTCAGCTACTGAAACAGTTGTCTTATCCGGATGATCAGCCAAATAAGTTTCTGCTTGAGTAATTAAGGTTGTTTTAAAAGCCTCATCAGATTTTTTGTCCGCATTTTCTTTTTGAGCCACAATATTTGGCACCATAATTAACATCAACAAAGAGATAATAAATAAAACAACAACCATTTCAATCAAAGTAAAACCTTTTCTAATTTTTTTCATCATGACATCCCCTTCATCATTCCATATATCGGCATCAAAACAATCAAATACGTTACGACGATCACGATTGCAATAATACCGAATAATATTGGCTGAACTAAATTCAAAAGTTTTTTTAATTCTTGCTTAGTCTCTTCAAATTTCAGTTCCGAAATCAATAACAAATCCTGGGCCAATTGTGGTCCACTTTCGCCAGCTTGAATAATGACTTGCAATTGATCCGGTAATAATGGTTCCTCTTTGATCATCTGAATTAAACTTTTTCCTTGCTGTAATTCTTGAATAAATTTGTTACCTAAATAGCGTTGAATCGAGCCCTTTTGGAAGCGATTGCTAGATTCACAAATTATAAAGAAATTCATACCACTGGCTAATTGCATCCCCAGTCCTTGCAAAATTAAAAATTGGAAAAAATGTAAATAAATTTTGCCAACTAAGGGCAATTTCACAAGTAATAGCGAACGATGGTATTCATCTTTTCGACGTAAATCAATAATCAACAAAATTACTCCGCTTGCTAACAAAACTAAACTAATCAAGATGATTCCCAGAAATAAATCGATTGACTTCCCACTACCAGCAATAGCTAACTGTGGCACAATGTAAATCTTCATTCCTACCAACATTGTCAATAAGAATGCCAAAATAAAGCTCGGATAAATTAACAGTTCCTTCAATTTGTTCTTTTGTTGGGCTTGGCTCTTTAATAAAATTCCTGTTTGCATTAATGTTTGATCAATTTTCCCATGATTTTGAGCAATGACAATTTGATTAAAAATCACATCTGGTAATTGCAAATGACGTAACGCTTGTGAAATCATTGCACCATTTTGTAAATCTTGATGAATTTTTTCAAAGACATCGTGCTTGTTTTCGAGTAAGCGCAAACAATTAATCGACTGACTTAGTGAAAATCCGTTCCCTAAGAGTTTGCTAATTATCAATAAAAACTCTGCCTGTTGCTTAGAATTTATTTTCTTATCCGTTAACAAATTCTTGATAAACATCTTCATCTATTCGCCCTGCTTGATAAATTTTGCGAATCCCTTGTCCCCATCGATCATCTTTGAGATTGTTTTCCAAATATTCTTTAATTTCTTTAGTATTCAAGGTATCTAAGAAAATCTGTAAATCATCATACGTCGGAATCAACCTTTGATACGAAATCAAATTGATAGCATTAACGATTTCTTCATCACTAACGCCAAATTGCTGTAGTCGCTGAATCACCGAATATTTAGATTTGCCGTGAATCGTAGACATAACAGTATAGCCACAAATAGCTGCCCGAATGGCTTGCTGAGCAGTCTTAGCATCTCTGATTTCTCCAATAATCAAAATACCTGGTCGGTGACGCAAAGTAGTTTTAATCAACTCTTCATAAGTCATCCCTGCCTCATCATTGACCTGCAATTGTAAAAAACTATCTTCTACAATCTCGATTGGATCTTCAATGCACATGACTCTCTTCTCATAACCGAGATGACGTGTTAATGAATACATCAACGAAGTTTTTCCTGAACCCATAGGACCAGCAAAAAGCATCATTCCCTTTTGCTTAGCAATCGGCAACAAATTTTCAATAATTTCTTCTGACACTGGCGAAACTAATTCTTGAGGATAAATCAAACGAATGACCATTGATTCTCGATTTTTGAAATCTCCTACCGCTGACACGCGGATAAAAATTTGTCGATTTTGATACATAAAGTTAAACGAACCTTTTTGAGCACGTCGCCTTTCCGAAATATCCAAACCAGAATTGAATTTAAGATAATTCATAATCATAGTAGTTTCTTCAGTTGTCAGATCCGCTACCGTATATGTTTGAAGCACATTACGGGCTTCGATATGGTAATGATCTTCTCTAGGCAAGAAATAAATATCTGAAATTTTATTCGTACAAGCTTCAGTTAACAAGTTTTTGACCATCGTAATAATTGACATATTAATTCCTCCTTTACAAAAGAAACTACGCAAAAAAAGACCGTAAACTTAATCGTTTACGGTCTTAATTTTAAAAAATTATTCGTCGTCTTCATCTGCAGCAGCAGTGTAAACTTCTGAAACATCATCATCGTCTTCAAGTTGATCGATCATGTGTTGGAATTGTTCCTTCTTTTCTTCAGGAACTGGTGTTGTATTTTGAGGAATCATTGTCAATTCTGCATCGGCAAGATCATATCCCTTTTCAATTAAACCATCACGAACTGCAGCAAATTCTTTTGCTTCTGTATAGATTTCAAAAGCGTCATCAGATGTTTGCAAATCATCCGCACCAAGATCCATGATATCCATTAATACTGTATCTTCATCTTGTGAGTTCTTTGTACGATCCAAAACAATGTAACCTTTACGGTCAAACATGTATGAAACTGAACCAGTTGAACCCATGCTACCTCCGTTACGGGTAAATGCAACACGTACGGCAGAAGCAGTTCTGTTCTTGTTATCTGTCAAAGCCTCTACTAAAACTGCGACTCCACCTGGAGCATAGCCTTCGTAAGTAACTTCATCATAATGATCTTCACTGCCGCCATCAGCCTTGTCTAAGGCACGCTTGATGTTGTCCTTTGGCATATTGGCTGCACGAGCTTTATCTACTATTAAACGAAGGGCAGCATTATCGTTAGGATCGGAGCCACCCGCCTTAGCTGCCATAAATAATTCACGAGACAACTTTTGGAAGATTTTACCACGCTTTGCATCTTGGGCACTTTTTCTACCTTGGATGTTATGCCATTTTGAATGTCCTGACATTTCTGTTTCCTTCTTTCATGATTATTGTAAACCGCATATTATTTTATCAAAACAACTATGTTATTTCAATATTTGCAGGTCAAATAACCATCAAAAAAGCAGTTTTTATTTATCTAGTGACGAACTTTTCTGATATCGATTACACCTAGCGTCAAAACAGCAATCATCGCACCGAGAATTTTCATTAAAGTACCATTATCATTACCTGTTTGTGGGAATGTTTGAATACCACTTTGATTAGTAGGAACATAGCCATTTTTATGCAAATTAGTTGGAGCTACCAAGACACCGTTAGATTGTCCTTTAATTCCTGGAACATAGTAGACATTCCCTTCCATAATGACCTTAGGATGTGAACTATTATTAACAATTGTTCCTGAAGTATTCTTTTGATTATTACTTATCACATTATTTGAGTCATTGACATTATTATTTGAGGTGTCGTTGGTATTGTTATTAGTACTACCACCGGCATCATTATTATCCGTATTAATATTTTGATTATTGCCGGAATTACTACCAGTCTCATTATTATTTGGATCTTTTTCATCAGGAACTGTTGGTTCAATTGGTGATACGACTGGGGGATCTACTGGATTTGTTGGGTCTGTTGGATTCGTTGGATCTGTTGGATCCGTTGGATTCGTTGGATCCGTTGGATCTGTTGGATCTGTTGGATCTGTTGGATCTGTTGGATCTGTTGGATCAATAGTACCGCCACCATTGGTTGGATCAGCTTCAACTGTTAATTGGACCGTCTTTTCTTGTCCATCAGTGGTACTCAATACAACATTATAAGTTCCAACGGTATTCAAATCAGCTTTACTCAAATCGACGTTAACATCCAAAGGATTACCATTAACGTCTGTTGCTGAAGCTTGGAAGTCACTGGCAGTTGGTGTTGAATCTCCAACGTGCATCGTATAATTGCTGCCAACCAAACTTTGTTTATCAGCAGTAATTGTTAAAGTGCCGGGAACTACTGTAATTGAATAATTAGGGTTCTGACTTTCATCGACAACGGCGTTGATTTTATATGTTCCAGCGGTTTCTCCAGAGTCCCTAACTATTGTATAAACTGGATCATCGCCATCAACGATATTAGGCATAGAAAGCTCGACATTATATGCAGGATCTTTGCTTCCAGCTACTTTGGTTGCATTATCAACTGTTATCGTGATTGGTGCCTTATCAATTACTAAGCTACCACTTTGACCTGCTGACCAATCGATATAAGAACTTTGAGCCAAGTTATTAATATTATCAATTCCTTGTTGTGACAAAATGACTTGATAAGTTCCAGCATTTTTAGCATCACTTGTTTCAGAAAAGACCAAATCTCCGTTTTGAAGTGCATAAGTTGAGCCATCTGACAAGTTAACTGTGTAATCATTAAGATCAATATTTTGATTTTGACCATTGTAAGTTACTTCTTGATTACCAGTTATATTATACGTACCAGAACGTTTGTAGACTTGAACTGTGATAGTGCTTGATTCACTACCATATGAGTAAACAACTTGATAAGTTCCAACTTTAGTTGTATCGATACTTTGACCTTTTGTTCCATCTGGTGCAGTGACTTCATAACTTATATCACTAAATGGAATCGTTGAGCCATCATCTTTTTCTGCACTAATAAAGTTATCGCTTGCTTGCCAACTTGTTCCTGCTGCAACCTTAGAATCAATTGCTTTGATAACTGGATTGTCCAAAACAACATCATATGTACCGCTATATTTATCAGCACTTGGCAAAGCCCAATCGAAAGTAAAACTGTTAGTACCAGTTGGAATATTGAAGACGCCATTACTATAAGTTACGCCGTTACTTAAGTCAGAAATTGTTAAATCATTTTCAGTTACTCCACCGATATCAATATTGAAATAATCAGAAATCTTATTGTGGGCAGAATCAGTAAAGATAGCTGCTAATTGGCCAACTATACCATCCAAGTTAACATTATTTAATGAAATATTTGGCAATAAAACTGTTGTAATTCGATTGTTGCTAAAGGCATTTGCCCCCACTTGAAAATCAGAAGCATTGGATGAAATACCAGTTAATTGATTATTGCTGAAGGCAGAATCACCAATGCTTTGTACTGAATCAGGAATTGCCAATGTACCTGTCAATTTATTGGTTGAAAAAGCTCCATCGCTGATTGTCTGTAAATTATTATTAAGTACTAGATTGGAAATATTATTACCGGCAAAAGCATATTCACCAACTGACTGCAAATTAGCTGGTAAAGTGATCGTACCTTGCAAATTAGAATATTCAAAAGCACCAGTACCAATTGTCGTTAAAGCATTAGCATTTGAAAAATCTAGACTACTTAAATTGTCATTATAAGTGAAAGCTTGGTAACCGATTGATTTCAAATTGGGACCAAATTTCATTGAAGTCAAACTAGTATTAGCTAAGAAGGCTTGATCACCAATTGTTTCCAAACTATCTGGCAAGGTTACTGATGTTAAACCATTATCATAAATAAAGGCAGCCTTACTGATATTTGTTAATTGATTATTTTTACTCAAATCGATTGAAGTTAACTTAGCATCAGTTGCAAAGGCTTCTTCTCCAATATTTTGCAAATCAGTAGCCTTTGAGAAATCTACACTCGATAAATTAGTATTACCGGCAAAAGTTTGATAACCAATCGTTTGCAAATTTGTAGGCAAAGTGAGTGATGTCAAAGCATTATTGTAAGAAAAGGCTGAATCACCAATCGTTTCAACTGAATCTGGCAATTGAACTTGTTTGATCTGATCACTGGAAAAGGCTTGCTTACCAATATTTTGCAAAGTCTTATTATTGGATAAATCAAGATTTGTTACTTTGGTATAAGCAAAGGCATCGTCTCCGATATCTGTTACACCATCATTGATTTGAACACTAGTGATATTTTGGTTGCTAAAGAAAGCCGCATTACCAATTGCTGTAACATTATAGTCCGTGCTGGCATTAGTATCTTTGTTCGTAACAGTGATCTTAGGTGGAATATTAATATCTGTATCGTCAGCCGTTAAATTGGAATTAGTCCCAGTCAAAGTGGCATTACCATCATCATCTGTACTCCAATTAAATTTATTAGCATCAGTATAGTCACCATCTGAAGAAATTGTATTAGCACTGGTATCTACTGGCGTTAATGTAGTTGCTTTCGTATCAGTTGTATCCTTGGTTGTTGTAGCATCAGTTGTAGTTGTATCAGTTGGTGTAGTTGGCGTAGTAGTTGAAGTGGCAGCTACTGGAGTCTCGGTATCATTTGTCGTAGTCGATTTAGCCAAACTTGTGGTCACTGGTTGGGTAGTTGTTTTTTCGGTACTAGTATCGTCAGTATTAGTATTACCCGCTGCTTGAGTCACCGTATTAGTTGCCGTATCAGAAGTAGCTTTGGGCGTAGTCACCGCAGTATCAGTAGCATTATTTGTGGCCGTTTTAGTATCATCATCTGTTGCAGCATCAGTTGTAGTCTTCGTCTGCGTAGATGTTGATGATGTCGCAGTTGATGCATCATTAAAAGCAGTATCAGAATCAGTAGCTGCTTTATCTGATGTTGATGGTGTTGAATCGGTAGTTGTTTTAGAAGGTACAGCAACCGAACTAGTATTATTAGCAGTCGTATCCGCATGAACAATGACTGAATGACCTACGCTAGTCCCCAATCCTAAAGTCATTGCTGCACCTGCGGCAATTAATAATTCTTTTTTATCAATTGTTAATTTCTTACTCGTCATATTAATAAACCGTCCTTGCTGGGATGAAATAAAAATCATAAGCCTGTCTAAACATCTCAACTAATATAATACATCTTCTATTTTTAATTTCTATTTTTATGCCTTTGACAAGTTTCTTTTAATAGATTCGATAATTCATCGTATAACAAAAAAAACGACCATTTAGGCCGTTTTCTGTAATTAATATTTTATTATTTTGAATCATTTTTTTTGTTTTTAAAGCTAAACAAATACAGACAAATTATTAATATAACAATACCCGTAAAGGCTCCAGCACTATCCAAAATCACATCTTCAACTAATGGTGTCCGACCACCAGTCAATCCTTGATGGAATTCATCAAAAGCTGCTAACCCAGTCGTTGTCATCCAAGGTATAAATATCATCAAAAAATAATTACGCCTGAAATACGTAATCAAGGCTAAAGCTAAGAAAACTCCTAACACTAAATAAATACTGAAGTGTGCTCCTTTACGAATAAAAAACTCGACAAATTTAAAATAGCCATCGTTAGCAACTGATTGATATTTGCCACCATAATTGAAGCCAATTTGGGACAAACCATGTTCAAAAGGCTTATTTTGAAGATACCTTTCCAAAAAAGGTACCGATGTCTGTTGTTTATAAGTCATAGAGGAACTGTAAAACAATCCCAATAAAATCACGATTGCTATTCCATAAAACCACTTCTCATATTGCTTGATTCTTTTCATTATTCATCTTCCATTTTAACTGTTGCATTGATCTCCTTGGCATCATCAAAATATCCTGAATAATACAAAGAATGAATTGCCCAAAAGTACATGAATGTAGAGAAAATCAAAATCACAACAAAATCAAATGGATAAGGGACTAAGTTAATCCCTCCGAAATCAGAACCACCTAACCATGAAATCATTGCTAATCCAAATAAATGTACGATCAACCACAAACTAGCATATAATTTTTGCTTAAATTCCTTAAATCCACGACGTGCATCGTAGAAAAAGTAAATTGGCAAACCAACAATAATTATAACAATAACTTCCACGGTTGTTGGAAACATTGCCCAATAAATTGCCAAACTTATCAAATCAAAGACAATCGGTGCTAAAATATGCATCCCTCTAATCTTCGTTGGACGTTTCAAATTAGGACCCATTTTCCGTAAGCTACCTGCTACAACTGGACCTGACAAAAGTGAGATCAAGGTTGAAGCGGCAACCACTCTTGATAAGAGTGACCAATTCTTAAATAGTAAAATCAAAATAAAACTAACTAACATATTAATCATTAAGGCTACTCGTGGTGAATGATACTTATTATTTGCATTGCTCAAAAACATTGGCAAATGCTTATTCTTAGGCATCGATGATAATGATTTACTTGCTGAAGAAGCAAAGGCAATCCCACTACCAACTGGTGAGATAAAGGCTGTAAAGTAAACCAAAGTCGATAACCAATAAATATTTAACAAAATAGCCAAATCAGCAAATGGAGAATTGAAATTGATTTTAGCCCAGCCAGCATTAATTACTGACTGTGGTAAAGCGCCGATAAAGACGATTTGTAAGGCAATATAAATCAAGGCACTGACTAATAACGAAATAATAATTCCCCGTCTAATATTAACTGAAGGCTTACTAATATCATTACTCAAATTGATAACAGTTTGAAATGCTACGTAAGAGTATATAATTCCGGCACTTCCAATTGCTACGAAAATTGAAGAAGAACCGTTAGGCATAAACTCTTGAAAAGAACTTCCCAAATTACCAAAATCAAAATGAGCGGAAACCAAAACGATCATTGTAATAATAGGTACAACTAACTTCAAAACTGAGATGAAATTGTTAAATTTGGCCATAATCGCAACTGACCAATAATTGATAAACGTAAATATCAAAATCATCACGGCTGCCATCATTAGGCCTTGAGTCGTTAGTTGACCATCTTTCATAAAGCCATGAGTCCACTGAGCCCATTTCCAAGGCCAAGTACTCATGTATTGAGTTGATGCTACAGCTTCAATCGGTAAAATTGCTAAGAGCGATAGCCAATTAGCCCATGAGAAAATGTGTCCTAGAAGTGATCCGTGAGTATACATTGTAAACCGACTCATCGCACCTTCTTCGGGAAACATTGTCCCAATCTCAACATAAACCATCGCAATCATTGCTACTAAAACTGCTCCAATAATCCAGGCCAAAATTGCCGCTGGACCAGCTATTTGAGCTGCTTGACTAGAACCGAACATCCAACCGGAGCCAATAATAGCACTCAGACCAAACATAACTGTTGAAAACAGATTTAATTTTTTATTCCTCATAAAACCACCAATCTATATATTTTATAGTAAAAAAAATAGCCTCAATTACGAGACTATTATATATCCACTATGTCTAAATAGGCTACTCTACTGTCACGCTTTTTGCAAGATTACGAGGTTTATCAACATCATTTCCACGTGCCAAACTTGCATAGTAGGCAATTAGTTGGGCTGGTACGACACTGATAATTGGTGAAATCAATTCATCTATTTCTGGAATAATTATTTGATCGCCCTTTTCAGCATATTTTTGACTAGCAATTACTAGTACATGAGCACCACGAGCTTCAACTTCTTGAATATTACCACGAGTATGACTAGCACCGACACCATCGTTGATATAAGCAATAACTGGTGTATTCTTTTCAATCAATGCAATCGTACCATGCTTTAATTCTCCAGCAGCAAAGCCCTCAGCGTGGATGTAAGAGATTTCCTTTAGTTTTAAGGCTGCTTCAAGTGACAAAGCATAATCGATTCCACGGCCAATATAAAAGGCATCTGTTTGATCTGTTAAATAATCTGCTGTTAATTTCTTGATAGTTGCTTTTTCATCAACAATTTGTTGAATACCATTGGCAGCTAGAGCAAGTTGTTTCTTCAAATTGAAATCTTTAGCTACTTCCAAGTTCTTTTCATCACCTAAGGCTTTGGCCAAAACTGATTCGACAGCAATTTGAGCTGTGTAAGCTTTAGTTGAAGCTACGGCAATTTCAGGACCAGCTAGAAGTTCCATTGTGAAGGTTGCTTCTCTTGAAAGAGTTGAGTTAGGAACATTCGTCATAGTTAAACTTGGCAAATTCATCTCATTTACCTTAACAAGCACTTGACGACTATCAGCTGTCTCACCACTTTGTGATAAGAAGATGAAGAATGGATGTTTAGAAAGTTTTGGCATGTGATAACCGAACTCACTACCTAATTCAACATCAACTGGAATATCAGCAATCTTTTCAAAAATATTTTTACCAACTAGACCTGCATGGTAGCTAGTTCCGGCAGCAACGATATATAAACGATCAGCTTTTTTCAATTCATCTAATAAATCTTGTTCAACATTCAAAGTTCCATCAGATTTGATGTAATTTTGAGAAATTTTTCTCATTACGTTTGGTTGTTCGTCGATTTCTTTTAGCATGTAGTGTTCGTAAGTTCCCTTAGAAATATCACTTGCATCCAAGTTAACTGTGTATGAATCTCTGTGAACTGGTGTGCCGTCAATCTTAGAAATATTAACGCTACCCTTTTCCAAAATAACAACTTCACCATCATGAATTTCAACGAATTCATGAGTTTGGTCTAACATGGCCATGGCATCAGAACAAATCACATTAGAGCCATCGCCTAAACCAATCAACAATGGACTCTTATTCTTGGCAACAAAGATTCTGTCAGGTTGTTCCTTATCGATCATAGCAAATGCATAAGAACCTTGAATCAAACCTAAAGCTTTTCTGAAAGCAGCTTCACCATCAAGTCCTTCTTTAGCAAAGTGATCAACTAATTGAACAGCTACTTCAGTATCAGTTTGACTCTTAAAATCAACGCCTTGTAAGTATTTTTCTTTTAATTCTTCAAAGTTAGTTAAAACACCATTGTGAACTAAATAAAAACGGTTATCTTCTGAGAAGTGAGGATGTGCATTTTCAACTGTTGGCTTACCATGAGTTGCCCATCTAGTATGACCAATACCGACTGATCCAACAACATCATCAGTAACAGCATTTTCAAGTTTACTAATTTTACCAACTTCTTTAACCAAATAATCTTTACCTGCTTGGTTATTGACATAAATGCCGGCTGAATCATAACCACGGTATTCTAGTTTTTCTAATCCGTTCAATAAAATATCAGTAGTTTTATTATTTCCAATTACTCCAACAATTCCACACATAGTTTTTCAAGCCTTTCTAAATTGGTCTAGTTTATTATTATTAAATGGTATAGTTCATTCGAATTAACTTTATCATCTTGCGACAATGCCTAGAATACTAATATTAGGTTTTATTGTCAAGAAAATATTAACATTTTTCTTAAATGGTATAGTTGGTACATACCATATTCACTAAATCGGTATAGTTGGTATATGCCGATATAATTAACTCACTATAAAATCAATAAGAAAAAAGTATGCCAAAAAAATAGAGATTGAGGTATTAATCCCTCAATCTCTATTTATTAATTTTATTATATAGTCTTTAATGTCATAAAACTAATATTTTAGCTTAATTCATTTTTAACTACTTCAACGATTTGATCACAGTATTCGTTAACTTTTTCTTCAGTTGAAGCTTCACACATAACACGCAACAATGCTTGTGTACCACTAGGACGAACTAATACTCGACCATCGCCATCCATTTCATCTTCGACAGCTTTGATAGCATCAAGAATTGGTTGATGTTTATCCCATGAATTCTTATCAGCAACTGGTACGTTAACTAATTTTTGTGGATATACTTTAACGGGTGCACCCAATTCTGCCAAGCTCTTGCCAGTTTCTTTCATAACATGCAACAAGTGGATACCAGTCAACATACCATCACCAGTATTCATGTATTCATACAAAACAACGTGACCTGATTGTTCGCCACCAATGTTGTAATTGTTCTTACGAATTTCTTCAACCACGTGACGATCTCCGACAGCGGTTTGAACTGACTTCATCCCATTAGCTTCGATAGCTTTATACAAACCGATATTACTCATAACAGTTGTTACGATCGTATCCTTTTTGAGACGACCACCATCGTGAAGGTATTTACCAAGAATGAACATGATCTTGTCACCATCAACGATATTTCCGTCAGCATCTACCGCAATACAACGATCTCCATCACCATCAAAAGCTAATCCAGCTACAGCATCCGATTCCTTAACACGTTGTGCCAATTGTTCTGGATGAGTTGAACCAACATTCTTATTGATATTGATTCCGTCTGGATGAGATGCCATAATTTCAAAGTCTACGCCTAAATCAGCAAATAATGTACTTGCTAAACGACTAGTTGAACCATTAGCAGTATCCAAAACAATCTTCATACCACTCAAATCATCGGATAGAGTTTGTTTCAAGAATTGAAGATACTTTTGGGCACCTTCTGGATAATCAGAAACGCTACCTAAACCTTCAGCTGATGGTCTTGGTAAAGTATCTTCTTTAGCATCTAATAGTTCTTCAATTTCATCTTCAACCTTATCTGGCAACTTATAACCATCTGAACCAAAGAACTTAATTCCGTTATCTTCAGCAGGATTATGTGATGCAGAAATCATGATTCCAGCATCAGCTGAAACGGCACGGATCAAATATGCTACAGCAGGAGTAGTGATTACATCAAGATCCAAAACCTCGATACCTACAGAAAGTAATCCAGAAATCAAACTTGATTGCAACATTTGACCTGAAATACGTGTATCTCTAGCAACTAAAACACGTGGACGTGCATCATCATTTTCTGAATGTTGTGTTAGAACATAGCCACCGAATCTTCCTAGCTTAAATGCTAATTCGGGACTTAATTCTTTATTTGCAATACCTCTTACTCCATCTGTTCCAAAATATTTTGTCATGAAAAACTTACCCCCAGCGTATTATTGTTCGCTATTATCGTCTGTCGAATTATCATTCGATGAACTTGTATTATTATCGCTAGTACTACTATTGGTAGTATTAGTGCTTGTATTATTACTATTACTGCTATTATTGCTGCTTGATGAACTGGACGAACCCGTCGAGATCGAAACATCAATAGTATCTGGATCTGTAAACGCCACTTTATTTCCTAAAGCATCACTCAAATTGATCGACTTCTTAGTATTGCCATTCACATCACTGACATCAACTGGTACGTCAACAGAACTATCAATTGCATCGATTTGATCTTGCGTTCCGTAGACTCGAATTGTCTTAACATCAGAGGTGACCGACAAATTTGAGGTGGTACTACTTGAAGTACCTTTTTGTTTCAAATTTATGCTGACTTGTTTACTTTGAATCGATATCGGAATTTTGACGTGAACTGTTTGTGGATCCAATGTAACATTTACAGTTTTACCATTTTTATCGAGTGCTTGCACTAAAACTTCTTGATCAAATGTCGATTTTATTCCTTTTGGCAAAATTGGCTTAACAATTACCTTAGCAATTTTCTCAATTTCAGTTGCCGCACCAGTCACTGTTACCGTTTCTGGAGAGACTTCCACCTTACCAGTTTCATAACCGGTAGCTAAAGAATCTTGATTATAATCGACATCTACATCGAATTTTTTAGTTTCACGGTGCTGAATATTGACAGTGACATATTTAGGCTTAATGCTATAAGTCAATTCACTGTTCAAACCAGACTCCTTGATTTGCACACGATGCTGTCCAACAGATAAATCTTTTAAATTCAAATATAAATTAAAATTTTGTGTATTTTTAGTCGCCGTGACCAAAGCTGAAGGCCCTTCAATCGTTATTTTAACGGTCTCTGGATACCCAGTTATGTAATACTTATCAACGTCGGCTTGTAATTGCAATGGCACTGAAATAGTTGTTTTCTTCGTCACAGTCGAAGTGTTGGATTGATTCGAATCTCTCGTCGATCCAACACCAGGTGAACTTACGTAGAAAAACAGCCATAGTGCACAACAGAGGGCAATAAATGCATAAAAATAATTACTGTTAATTATCTTTTTCATTTTGGTCCTCCTTCTTTCGACGACCTATTTTAAAGAAATCTAAGATTGAACGGTTAGCATTTTCATCTGGATCTTTCAACTGAGCGTGAAGATATTTAAGATAATCTTCTCTAGTCAAATCCAACATCATATGCCCGTTTCGCGTAATCATAACACCACCAGTCTCTTCAGAAACAACGATTGTGATGGCGTCAGTTACTTCACTGATACCAACAGCGGCTCTATGACGCGTTCCTAATTCCTTGGGAATCGTATTACTCTCAGAAAGAGGTAAATAAGCAGCAGCTACCGAAATACGATTATTTCGAATAATAACTGCCCCATCATGTAACGGCGTGTTAGGAATGAATATATTGATCAATAAAGCTCCTGTAACTTCAGCATCCAAATCAATTCCGGTTTCAACGTACTCTTCCAAACCAGTATTCATTTCCAAAGTTATTAAAGCACCTATCCGGCGTTTACTCATGTACTGAATAGCTTGATCAAGACTTTCAATCAAATGATTCTTCGTCTTACCTTCTTCATTGCTCGTCGAACTGAATAACGGCAATCTTCCCAAATGTTCCAAACCACGTCTTATTTCTGGTTGGAAAATTATAACAATGACAATAATTCCCCAATTGATTAATTGGTCCATTAAAAATGATACAGTGTGTAAATTTAAAGCCCAACTGACCAATTTAATAACAAAAATAATTACGATTCCTTTGAGAAGCTGTACTGCTTTAGTTCCTCGTAACATTGACAGAACTTTGTATAAAACATACCAGACTACTAGGATATCAACCAAGTTAGCCAGGTTCTGCCATGTAAAAATATTGCTTGGTATAAAATTCATTTTTCTAGCTCCTTAGCAGTTCGAACTAATTATAACAAACAATAAAAATTATAAAAGTTCATCATATTTGTGTTTTATTCCACACCTATGTTGATAACTTCTTCGCTATAATTAATATTTTTTCGTAATTCATTGGCAGTTACTTTGCTGACACGTCCTTGTTCTAACATATCTTGGACAAAAGCTCGTTGGTAACTCAAAGCTTTGACCTCTAACGCCATTCGTTCACTATTGAACTCTGGTGAACGTCCACGATACTTACCTTGCAATAATTCTAGGCGATCTTCATAATGCCGTTGGAAAATATAAATTAAGTTATCATCAATGTCTTCCTGATCAGATTGATCTAACTCTTGAAGTTTTTCCAAAGCTTTCTTTGCTCCAGCAATTGATATCTTGATAGAGTCTTGGTTCATTTGTTGCACGTCGTTATATTTAACTGAACGATAGATCCAACGCTTAATTTGTAAAAAAGTTCTTCTAAAATAGCTGATGAAAAATTCTATCGTTGTATTATAACGTCTGTGAACAATTTCTTTTTTATATTTAGCAATTTTTCTCGTTGCTAAATCGTATGAATCATCAGATATCTCATGATTTTCATACAATTCATCAATAGCATCTAACTCACAATTAAAACAAATGTCCCATAATTCAGCATCTTTTTTACTTTTTACCCGACGCTTACTGATTTGATGACTAACAACATTAGAGTTATTATTACGAAAACTCAAATTTCTAATATCATTCAAATATTCAGCGATAACTGAAGAATATACGGCCGTATCGCCTTCATCCATTTCATTCCGAAGTTTTTTGACTGTTTTATCCAAAATAACACGATTAGCTTCTATTTGAGTTAATTCAACTGGTGCACTTTCTTCTTCCTCATCGTCGGAATCATCTGAATCATCAGAACTAAAAGTATTACCACGATAAGCAACCGGAGCACTACTCTTAGTCATAAGTGGGATTAAAATCGTTGCTCCTAGCAAACTGAAAATAATTACCGCACTGGCAACGAATAGCAACAACGTTCTAGAAGGGAATGGATCTCCACCCTTGATGGTCATTGGTAACGATAAAACACCGACCATAGTTACGGCTCCACGAACCCCAGAAATCCCAGACATTAAACAGTCGTAAAGTCTAGTTTTAGACCACAACTTGATTTTACCGTCAGGATTATTAGAAAATGTCGAATAAACGTAACTCCAGGCAAATCTAATAACAACTAACATTACCCAAATAGCAAAGGCTAAAATTGTTGCCCAAAATGTATTGATATTGTCATTATGAACTAATTCTTCCATGGCAAAAGGTATTTCAATTCCTAATAGGACGAAGACGATTCCGTTCAAAACGTAAACGACTAAATCCCACGTTCTGGAAGTAATCAGTCTGATTTCCGGTGTAAAAGCACTCATATTGTGGTTTGAAGAAATATTCAAAATACCAGCAATTACGACCGCTACAACTCCAGAAACGTCAAAGATATCTTCAGCAACGTAGTAAATAATAAATGGAATAATAATTTGGATTATGGCATGCAAAATTGAATCATCCACACCTTGATTGATCAAATACAAACGGATTCCGTTAAAAATCCAAATCATTATTGCACCCACTAAAGCACCAACAATTGAAATATGGAAGAAATCGATCGTAGCGCTCTTTAATGAGAACATCCCAGTAACAGTGGCAGCAACTCCATATTTAAAGCAAATCAAACCAGACGCATCATTGATCAAACTTTCGCCACTGATTAAATGCATCAGCTTGTCAGGAATATGCGCCTTTTTAGCAATCGATTGAACCGCGATTGGATCGGTTGGTGATAAAACCGCCACTAATGTAAAGGCGGTCGCCCAAGGTAAACTTGGGATTAAAAATTTCACGAATACTCCACCGACTAGAGTTGAAATAATGACCAAAATAATCGCATTACCTAAAATTGGACCTTTGAGTTTCCAAAGTTCTCGTTTAGGAAAATTATTTCCGTCATTAAACAAAATCGGTGCAATAAACGCTAACAAAAACCACTCCGTATCGACATAAATTTTGACGTGCATAAATAATGCCGCCAAAACTCCGGCCGCAATTTGTAACAAACTCGGTGGAATCGACACAAAGTAGTGACTAACAATATTGGCAATAATTAAGAGTGAAAGAATCAAAATAATTGATTCAAGTATTTCCACAGACAACACCTACCGTTCTTTTATTTTTTGTCTTCACCAATAATGCGAACTTCGGTATGAAGTTCAACATCAAACTTCTCTTTAACAGTCTTTTGAATCAGATGAATCAAATTCATATAATCAGTTGCCGTAGCATGTTTGACATTTACGATAAAACCGGCATGCTTCATAGAAACTTGAGCACCGCCGACCATTTTACCTTGCAAACCAGCTTTAATGATCAAAGGACCAGTGAAGTGACCTTTAGGACGTTTAAAGACACTACCACATGATGGGTATTCCAAAGGTTGCTTAGAACGTCTCAAAGCATTTAGACGATCCATTTCTTCTTGAATAACTTCTTTATTGCCACGCTTTAAAGAGAACGTAGCGCTTATAACGATACCGCCATCGTCTTGAACAGTGCTGTGACGGTAGCTAAAATTCATTTCATCATGAGTCAAAGTTGTAATGTGTCCATCAGGCAATAAAACTTCAGCAGATTCAAAAACATCTTTGATTTCTCCACCATAAGCTCCAGCATTCATGAAAACAGCTCCCCCGACACTTCCGGGAATTCCAGCCGCAAACTCTATGCCCGTTAAACCAGCTTTTTGCGCCGCAATCGTAGTGTTAATGATTGTTGCACCAGCTTCAGCAGTAACTTTAGTTTCAGAAACTTCAATCTTTTTAAAGTTAGGCAAAATAATCACAATGCCACGGATGCCACCATCTTTAATAATTAAATTACTGGCATTACCAATAACTGTGATTGGCACTTGATTGACACGTGCGGTATCAACGATTTGAATCAACTCTTCACGTGTTTTCGGAAAAGCTAAGGTATCAGCATTTCCACCAGTTTTAGTAAATGTATATTTACTAAGTGGTTCATTTAACTTAAATTCAATATTTGGTAATTTTTCAACTGGAAAATTCAATATTCATCATCCTTTATGTTACTAAGACTTACGTCTAATTTTATCACATAGTTAGTTACTAAACGACCAAACAGGCATCCCAATAATGCTATAATTATGCCGAGGTGATTTTAATGAAACTAATTTCTTGGAATGTAAACGGTTTACGTGCTGTCGTCAAAAAAAATTTCGTTCCTACTTTTCAACAATTAAATGCTGATGTTTTCAGCATTCAAGAGACTAAGATGCAAGAGGGACAACTAGATCTTGACCTACCTGGTTATCATCAATACTTCTTTTACGCTAAGAAAAAAGGTTATTCTGGAACGGCAATTTTTTCAAAAACTGAACCAATTTCTTTTAAACAAGGTTTAGGTATCGAAGAATTTGATGATGAAGGACGCACGATAACCTTAGAATTCCCTGATTTTTATTTAATCAATAGCTATACACCTAACTCACAACCAAAATTAAAGCGTGTCGATTATCGGATGCGTTATGACGATGCATTGCGTAAATATATGTTACAATTATCAGCCGATAAACCCGTAATTCTTTGTGGCGACTTAAACGTTGCCCATGAGGAAATCGATTTAAAGAACCCCAAGACTAATCACAAGAATCCTGGTTTTTCTGACCAAGAACGTGATAAATTTAGTCAACTTCTCGATAGCGGCTTTATCGATAGTTTTAGATTACTTCACCCAGAAGAAATTAAATATTCATGGTGGAGTTATCGTTTTAATGCTCGTAAAAATAACGCTGGGTGGAGAATCGATTATTTTGTCGTTTCTAAAAATGGTCAACAATTGATTCAAAATGCCGATATTTTAACCGACATCTACGGATCAGATCATTGCCCAATTGAATTAGACCTTAATATTAAAGGAGAATAATCTATGAATTTCGTCGCCATGGATTTTGAAACGGCTAACGGCAAACGTTCTAGTGCTTGTTCATTAGCCTTAGTACTCGTGCGAGAAAACAAAATCGTGGATAGTTTTTATACGCTGATCAATCCAAGAGAAGTCTTCAGTCCACGTAACATTCAAATCCACCACATAACACCTCAAGATGTTCAAGATGCACCAACTTTTGATCAAGTTTGGCCTCACATTGAACCACTCTTTGACAATAGTCACCTCGTTGCAGCGCACAATGCTAGTTTTGATAACAGCGTTTTAAAAAACACCTTAACTAATTATGGCATTATGGCTCCAAAATACTTAACGATAGATACTTTGAGAACGAGTCGCAAATTTTACCCCGACTTTCCTAATCACAAACTAAATACTGTTTCGAAAGCCTTAAATATCGATTTAAAAAATCACCATAACGCTTTAGCTGATAGTGTGGCCTGTGCTGAAATCTTGCTCAAAACAGAACAAGAATTTGGAACTGAACAAATAAAAAAGATGATTAAGCTTACTTAACCATCTTTGTCATTACTATCGTTTTATCTTTTGTTAACTCAGTTGTAAATCCATATTTTTGATAAATATGAATTGCGGCTGGGTTATTTTTGTATACTTCTAAAACTAATTTTTCTAGCGGTGAAGCATTGGCCCAATCGATTGCTTCTTCTAGCAAATAAGAGGCAATTCCATTGTTCCAAAATTCTTTATCGACCACGACGCCAAATTCGGCCTTTTGAGCATCAATTCTTTCTAGGCGACAATATCCAATAATCTCGTCATCTAAAACCGCTATGATCAACTCATCGTACTCTGATTGGAAAATTGCATCTAAAGAAATCTCTTCATCCCGAACTGCAGTCGATTGTATATCATCAAACGAAATAAAGTCACTTTGTTGACTGACCTTTTTCAAAAAATTCAATAAATTTTGAGCATCTTTAGGAATAGCTTCACGTAATTTTAGTTGTTGGCTCATAATTGGTCAAAACCTCGCTGATCAAATTTATCGCCATGTAATTTAAAAGTAACTTGGCGATCTGTATCAGATAAACGTTCAATATTAATCGTTAAATGGTCATCAGGAATCTCGTCTTTAATAAACTGGGGCCATTCAACCATTGTTATACCATCGCCATTAAAATACTCATCGAAGCCTAAATCTTCATCAGGACTACTTTCTAGGCGATAGGCGTCCATATGATACAGAGGAATTCTGCCATCTTTATATTCACGAATTAAAGTAAATGTAGGACTTTTTACATTACGTTTAATGCCTAATCCTCTAGCCAGTCCTCGAGTCAATGTAGTTTTTCCTACGCCTAAATCACCATTTAAGACTACAACATCACTTGGTTTTAGTAATTTCGCTAACTTTTCACCCAAATCTTCAGTTTCTTCGTATGAATGGGTCGTTACTTGATATTCAAGCATAATTTCTCCTTAATTCTATAATGCCAAAGCTGCTGTCAAAATAGCTGACTTATAGACATCTTCTTCATTGCAACCACGTGACAAATCAGAAATTGGCTTAGCAAGACCTTGTAAAATAGGTCCAATGGCTTCAAAACCACCAAATCTTTGAGCAATCTTGTAACCAATATTTCCTGATTGAAGATCTGGAAAGACAAAGACATTTGCATGTCCAGCAACCTTAGAATCTGGAGCCTTTTGGGCACCAACACTAGGTACAAAAGCAGCATCAAATTGTAATTCACCATCAAGTGCTAAATCAGGTGCTAATTCATGGGCAATCTTTGTGGCTTCGGCAACTTTTGTAACCTCATCACTCTTTGCACTACCCTTAGTTGAAAAGCTCAACATAGCAACTTTAGGGTCGATATCAAATAACTTAGCATCTTTAGCTGTTTGAACGGCAATTTCAGCTAATTCTTGAGCATTAGGATTAATATTAATAGCACAATCAGCGAACATATAACGTTCTTCACCTTTTTGCATGATGAATGAACCACTGATTCTTGAATTACCAGGAGCTGTTTTAACGATTTGAAGAGCTGGACGAACAGTGTCACCAGTTGAATGAATGGCACCAGAAACCATCCCGTCAGCTTTGTCCATATAAACTAGCATTGTTCCAAAATAGTTGTTATCTAGAAGCATTTTTTCAGCTTGTTCTTTAGTATTCTTACCTTTACGACGTTCAACAAATTTTTCAACCATTGTGTCGAAGTCAGCATAATTTTTAGGATCAATAATTTCAATACCAGAAATATCAAATGATTTTTCGTCAGCAACCTTATCGATTTCTTCTTGGCTACCAATTAAAATAGGTTTAAGAACATTTTCTTTAACTAAACGAACGGCAGCACCTAAAATTCTAGGTTCTTCACCTTCTGGGAAAACAATTGTTAAATCCTTTCCATTAATCTTACTTTTGAGACTTTCAAATAAATCCATTACTTTTCCTCCATTTCATCATCAGCACGTTCAGGTAACTGCCAATTGATTTCTTTTTCATTATAGTTTAAAAGCGCTTGATTTGCCTTAGAAAATGGTTTGGAGCCAAAAAATCCATATCTAGCAGCAAATGGGCTCGGATGCGTTGAAGAAATAATTGTATTCTTCGATTGATCAATCAAGGGAATTTTACTCTTAGCAGCATTTCCCCATAAAATAAAGACAACTTTGCCACGTTCTGACAAGGCCTTGATAGCATAATCGGTTAACTGTTCCCAGCCTTTACCCTTATGAGAGTTAGCTTGACCTCTTCTCACTGTGAGAACCGAGTTGAGCAATAAAACTCCTTGAGTAGCCCAAGATTTCAAATAACCGTGATTAACTGGTGTACAACCCAAATCATCTTGTAATTCCTTGTAAATATTACGCAATGATGGTGGAATCGTTACACCCGGTTGAACGGCAAAACTACAACCAATTGCTTGATTTGGTTCATGATAAGGATCTTGTCCTAAAATGACAACCTTCGTCTTTGAAAAGGGAGTCCACTCAAAAGCCTGATAAATGTGGTGCATCTCTGGATAAATAGTTTGCGTATTATATTCTTCTACTAGAAATTCGCGAAGCTTTTCATAATACGGTTTGTCAAATTCACCATTCAAAACTTCTTGCCAATCATTATTTATTAAGGTTTTCAAATTTACACCTACCTGTTTTGATATATAATGCCATAAAATATGGTAACATTCACTTATAGCATAACGCATTCGGAGGAAACTTTATGATTAAATTAATCGCATCCGATATGGATGGTACTTTACTAAACGAAAAGATGGAGGTTTCAGATCGTAACATCCAAGCAATCAAGGATGCACAAAAGACTGGCATCGAATTTCTAATTGCTACCGGCCGTGGTTTGAGTGAGGCCAAACCATTTTTAAGAAATCAAGTTCATCCAGGATATATTACTTTAAACGGAGCTGAAGTCTTTGACAGCAATGAAAAATTGATTTCTAGCAATCCGATTTCAGCAGAATCTCAAAATAAAGTCGTTGACTACTTTCATAAATATGGTGTTTATTTTGAAGTCGTTACTGATAAGGGAATTTTTTCAAACGACCGCGAGGCTAGAGTCAATAACTTGGCTAATTTACTAGTAAAATTAAACCCTGGCACTTCTTTCAAACAAGCCTTAAGAGATACTCAAGAACGCGTCAAAATGATGCCAATGAACTTCGTAGACAGTTATGACCATATCTTCAATGATAAATCCTTCAAAATCATGAAATTGATTGGTTTCAATGAACATCAACATAGAGTACTTGCTCCTATGAAAAAAGAAATCACCAAAAAAATTAAAGACGTAGTTGTCACTTCCTCATCCCCTAATAACGTTGAAGTTAATAGTGTCGATGCCCAAAAAGGAATTGCTCTTCTACAATATGCCAAAAAACGTAATATCTCACCCGATGAAATTATGGCAATTGGAGATAATTTAAACGATTATTCCATGATCAGAGATGCTGGAGTCGGCGTAGCTATGAAAAACGCTATTCCAGCCATTAAGGAAATCGCCCAAGTTGAAACTGACAATAATGCCAACGATGGCGTAGCTCAAATCATAGAAAAAACGATTGAGGACCAAAAGCAGGATTAACCATGGAGCTTTATATTCGTAAAGCAGATTTGGCAGTTGGCAACATTTTAGTCATTGCCAATCAAAGTAAAGAAACCGTCTTTATAGCCTCACGCGACAAAGACAATCCTTTCTTGATCAAATTATATAATCGTTTAAATACGTTAATTGGTGAAATAAGTTTAAAAAATAACTTTCTAAAAATTTACTCTATTAAAATCAACGGTGAAGAAAAAGCTACTATCAATGCATTGCCAATGATCGACTTAAAGTTTGTCTATTTGAGCAAAGTTAATTGGAGTGTCGTCGGTAACTTGGTCGAGTCTAATTATCACGTAACTCAAGCTGGTAAAGAAGTTTTGCAAGTTCAACCGACTATTTTAAGCCAGGGACATCCTGGATTAGAATTATCATTTAGCAATTTGGATGACGGTCCAATGAGTACTTTATTAGCCATCTTTTTAGATAAATACATTAAACTACCTACTTTAGCACCAAAAACTGATCTAGATAATTTAGGCTTAAAATCTAAAATGCCTTACCTAAATAATTTTAACAAATAAAAGACCTTTCCTATTTAAAGGAAGGGTCTTTATTTAGTTAAATCATATTGCATGTGGTCATACAAATGACTACCGATATATAATTGTCCAACTTGTTTGAAACCAGTTTTGTCATAAACATGTCTGGCAGGTGCATTATCAACATCAACATTTAAACTTAGGATTTTTTCACCACGTTCACGGATCACTTCAATAAAATGTTCCATAGTTGCAGTTCCGATACCTTTACCTTGGAATTCTGGAGCAACCGCAAATGAATCCAAATACCATTCACCAGGCCAAGCTTCCTTATCTCCAAATAAGTTATCTTCTTTGATACCATACTTGTGCATAATCTTCTTCAAAGGTTCGTCAATTGTGTCTTCTGCTTCTTCTGGATAACCGACCATAATTGCTACTACTTTGCCATCGATCTCATTAACTAAGATATTATCCAATCCATAGCGATAACCTGGTTGGAAAAAGCCTTCTTTAATAACTTGAGCCATCTTTTCGTCGCCAACTTTTTTGAAAACATCTAATTCCATTTCATCAAAGATTTGGAACAAAATTGGCAATATCTGATCTGCATCTTCCTCTTTAGCATTTCTAAACATTTTTTCACCTCAAGTATATATAATACATGATTTAATAATAATCTCAAATGTGAAAATAGACGCACTAAAACAATGACCCCACAACGAATCATTGTTTTTTTTTATTCATAAAATTACTCCCACAATTCTCCTCTTTATTTTTTTTATAATCATTCCTGATTACAAATATATTTTAACGTGTTCATTTTCATCTGAGAATCTACATTTTTCTGAAAATGTCCAATTTTATACATTAAACAAAAAATGTCCATATTTTACTAAAATATCAATCATTTCAATTTGATTAGTTTTTAAATTATTATCGAATTGCTTCCTTAGCATTAAGATAAATGCATCCAAAGCCACCTTACTAATTACCTTTTCCTGATTGTATTGAATCAACACTTTACCGAAATCTTCCATTATTTGGCGATGAACGTGTTCTTGATTAATAAAAGGAACAGTTTGGCGGTACAAATTCAAACAAAGCATCTTGTTGTCGTAAATATAGGTAACTAGATTTTTGATCAATTCTTCATATGATTGGCAATCACGTGTGATCTCTTTAAGAATAACTTTCTCAATCAGATCTTTATACACATATTCTAAACTGCCAAAATTATTATAAATTGTACTCCGACAAACAGTAGCTTTTTGAGACAATTCCACTAGAGTAAATTTTTCAATACGACGACTAGAAAATTCTTGATAAATAGTTTCAATCAAATGTTGTTTGGTTAAAGACATTGGCGTGTTTTCCTTCCCGTTTTTCATAATCATCTTAACAAGCCACAATTTTTTTAGATACCAAATAAGGGCAATAATTGAATTTAAATCATTATATTAATTGATTAAGCAATAAATATATATTTATCAAACATAAACAATTAGCTACCCTTTTACCTATATGTCAGCATAATCAAAGAATTATACTAATCGTAGATACGTTTTAGGAGGCCGTCATGAATCGAAAAAGGATTGCTTTAATTACCAGTCTCATTTTTTTATCGGATTGTACTGTAGAGAATTTTAATCCTTTAAAGAATAACCTTAAAAGCGACGTAGAAGCCGTTTCTCAATCTAATAAGAAAAAGTCTAAAGACAAGTATCCAGACATCTCTAAAGAGCTAGATATAACTTCTATGGAACAATACAGCAGTAATGTACTATTTATGAACTTAACTTTAAGAAATTTCTTCGTGAAGGACATCTATCTTGATGATCAAAGCAATTATCATTTGCTACTAACTCCATTAAAGACTAGCAATCAGTACTTCGTCACGACTATTAAAACTAATAAAACCATTAAAATTGGTAACAAGATAACTATTCAAGGTTTCATTAATGGCAAAGTTAAAGTTCACGATGAATATTCCTTCAATTTAAAATACAATGGTAAAAATGCTGTCTCCGTTATGGTGGATCATTTTGAAATTAATTAATTCAGATATAATTATGTGCAAAATATGTGCAGAAACTCAAAAAACACTCAAAAGTTCCATTATTCGGAGATACAAAAAAAGCTCAAATCATTGATATAACAACAATTTGAGCTAACTGATATTTGGTTTAAAAAAGGTTTTAAAAACCATCCAATACCGGTGATCGGGGTCGAACCGATACTCCCTAGTGGGAACAGGATTTTGAATCCTGCGCGTCTGCCAATTCCGCCACACCGGCATATTTCTATGCCTGATTACTTAAGCATAACCAAAGGCGGTAACCGGATTTGAACCGGTGATGAAGGTTTTGCAGACCTCTGCCTTACCACTTGGCTATACCGCCATATTCTTTTTTTACAGCAATTGGGTTAGCTGGATTCGAACCAGCGCATGACGGAGTCAAAGTCCGTTGCCTTACCGCTTGGCTATAACCCAATAAAGGGCGGTATGTGGGAGTCGAACCCACGTGTGCCGGTGCCACAAACCGGTGTGTTAACCACTTCACCAATACCGCCATGATAAAAGGTAGAAACAGGGATAGTAGGAATTGAACCCACACCGACGGTTTTGGAGACCGTAGTTCTACCTTTAAACTATATCCCTAATATGGAGGGGAGTGGATTCGAACCACCGAACCCGAAGGAGCGGATTTACAGTCCGCCGCGTTTAGCCAGACTTCGCTACCCCTCCAAAATGGCGCGGGACGGAATCGAACCGCCGACACATGGAGCTTCAATCCATTGCTCTACCAACTGAGCTACCGAGCCATTAACGGTCCCTGCGGGAATCGAACCCGCGATCTCCTGCGTGACAGGCAGGCGTCCTAACCAACTAGACCAAGGAACCAAATTTAATTTTTTCAAAACAAATTGCGGGAGCAGGATTTGAACCTACGACCTTCGGGTTATGAGCCCGACGAGCTACCAGACTGCTCCATCCCGCGATAATAAAAATATCACATGCTACCCACTAAGGAGGATGTGGGATTCGAACCCACGCGCCGCTTTCGCGACCTGACGGTTTTCAAGACCGTTCCCTTAAGCCGGACTTGGGTAATCCTCCATTGCTTAATACGTAATGCTATTTAATTAATTCTTGATGCTAATGCATCAATGACCCGTACGAGATTTGAACTCATGTTACCGCCGTGAAAGGGCGGTGTCTTAACCACTTGACCAACGGGTCATATTAACGGAGAAGGAGGGATTTGAACCCTCGCGCCGCTTACGCGACCTACACCCTTAGCAGGGGCGCCTCTTCAGCCACTTGAGTACTTCTCCAGATATAGTGGGCCTAAATGGACTTGAACCATCGACCTCACGCTTATCAGGCGTGCGCTCTAAACCAGCTGAGCTATAGGCCCATAAAAGTGGCAAAGCGGGTGACGAGAATCGAACTCGCGACAACAGCTTGGAAGGCTGTGGTTTTACCACTAAACTACACCCGCATATTACCTTACGGCTACTACTTCTTATGATAGATAACTATCAACGGTCCCTGCGGGAATCGAACCCGCGATCTCCTGCGTGACAGGCAGGCGTCCTAACCAACTAGACCAAGGAACCAAATTAATTTTTAAAACAATTGCGGGAGAAGGATTTGAACCTACGACCTTCGGGTTATGAGCCCGACGAGCTACCAGACTGCTCCATCCCGCGATAACAATAATTGTTAAGGTCCATACAAAATGATGGACCCTGTAGGACTCGAACCTACGACCGAGCGGTTATGAGCCGCCTGCTCTAACCAACTGAGCTAAAGGTCCGGAATAATAGCGGCGAAGGGGATCGAACCCCCGACCTCCCGGGTATGAACCGGACGCTCTAGCCAGCTGAGCTACACCGCCAAAAACTGTGACACTGACAACATACATTGTCTATCGGGAAGACAGGATTCGAACCTGCGACCCCCTGGTCCCAAACCAGGTGCTCTACCAAGCTGAGCCACTTCCCGAGATTGAATATTTGGAGCAATGCACCTAGTAGGAGTCGAACCTACAACCTTCTGATTCGTAGTCAGACACTCTATCCAATTGCGCTATAGGTGCATATTCATTATAGTGCCGAGGACCGGAATCGAACCGGTACGGTAATTACTTACCGCAGGATTTTAAGTCCTGTGCGTCTGCCAGTTCCGCCACCCCGGCGTTACTATAATGAAAGCGGAAGACGGGATTCGAACCCGCGACCCCCACCATGGCAAGGTGATGTTCTACCACTGAACTACTTCCGCATTATGCCGACTAGAGGATTCGAACCTCCGACCCCCTGTTTACAAGACAGATGCTCTGCCAGCTGAGCTAAGTCGGCATAAAACCAATACTTTCATATTTTACTAAATGAAACTCAATATTGCAACAACAATATTGAATACGGGTGAAAGGACTTGAACCTTCATGTCCAAAGGACACTAGAACCTAAATCTAGCGCGTCTGCCAATTCCGCCACACCCGCATGGTGCGTATATATGTTGCAAATGAGCCGTGACAGGTTCGAACTGTCGACCCTCTGATTAAAAGTCAGATGCTCTACCAACTGAGCTAACGGCTCATGATATGGAGGATACAGGGATCGAACCTGTGACCTCCTGCTTGTAAGGCAGATGCTCTCCCAGCTGAGCTAATCCTCCATCATGAGACAGCGTAGCGACTCTCTATCCTCGCGGGTAGTTTCCCACCAACTACTTTCGACGCGGAGAAGCTTAACTTCTGTGTTCGGCATGGGAACAGGTGTATCCTTCTCACTATCGTCACTACACTGTTTGACACTCGTACCTTCAAAACTAGATATTAAGTTAATGATTAAAACACTTCGAACTGCTGTAAACTCTTACTCGATTAAGTCCTCGATCTATTAGTACTGCTCAGCTCCATGTATCGCTACACTTCCACCCGCAGCCTATCTACGTCATATTCTTTAACGGATCTTACTTCCATAAAGGAATGGGAAATCTCATCTCGAGGGGGGCTTCACACTTAGATGCTTTCAGCGTTTATCCCTTCCATACGTAGCTACCCAGCGATGCGCCTGGCGGCACAACTGGTACACCAGAGGTATGTCCATCCCGGTCCTCTCGTACTAAGGACAGCTCCTCTCAAATTTCCTACGCCCGCGACGGATAGGGACCGAACTGTCTCACGACGTTCTGAACCCAGCTCGCGTACCGCTTTAATGGGCGAACAGCCCAACCCTTGGGACCGACTACAGCCCCAGGATGCGATGAGCCGACATCGAGGTGCCAAACCTCCCCGTCGATGTGAACTCTTGGGGGAGATAAGCCTGTTATCCCCAGGGTAGCTTTTATCCGTTGAGCGATGGCCCTTCCATATGGTACCACCGGATCACTAACTCCGACTTTCGTCCCTGCTCGACTTGTCAGTCTCGCAGTCAAGCTCGCTTTTACGTTTACACTCTGCGAATGATTTCCAACCATTCTGAGCGAACCTTTGAGCGCCTCCGTTACATTTTAGGAGGCGACCGCCCCAGTCAAACTGCCCACCAGACACTGTCCCTCATCGCGCTGAGCGATGTAGGTTAGAGCTTTCATATAACAAGGGTAGTATCCCACCAACGCCTCCTTCGAAACTAGCGTTCCGAAATCAACGGCTCCTACCTATCCTGTACATGTCACACAAAAACTCAATATCAAGCTACAGTAAAGCTCCATGGGGTCTTTCCGTCCTGTCGCGGGTAACCCGCATCTTCACGGGTATTATAATTTCACCGAGTCTCTCGTTGAGACAGTGCCCAAATCATTACGCCTTTCGTGCGGGTCGGAACTTACCCGACAAGGAATTTCGCTACCTTAGGACCGTTATAGTTACGGCCGCCGTTTACTGGGGCTTCAATTCTCAGCTTCGCAAAAGCTAACTGATCCTCTTAACCTTCCAGCACCGGGCAGGCGTCAGCCCATATACGTCATCTTACGATTTAGCATAGACCTGTGTTTTTGATAAACAGTTGTTTGGGCCTATTCACTGCGGCTGGCTGTTACACCAGCACCCCTTCTCCCGAAGTTACGGGGTCATTTTGCCGAGTTCCTTAACGAGAGTTCACTCGCTGACCTTAGGATACTCTCCTCGACTACCTGTGTCGGTTTGCGGTACGGGTAGTTTATTTCTAACTAGAAACTTTTCTTGGCAGTGTGAGTTATTGTGCTTCGTTACTAAAATTTCACTCCCCATCACAGCTTGTCCTTAAAGATATAAGCATTTGACTCATATCAAGACTTACTGCTTGGACGCGCATATCCATCAGCGCGCACACATCATCCTCCTGCGTCCTTCCATCGTTCAAACAAAATAAACTAGTACAGGAATATCAACCTGTTATCCATCGATTACACCTCTCGGTCTCATCTTAGGCCCCGACTAACCCTGGGAGGACGAGCCTTCCCCAGGAAACCTTAGTCTTGCGGCCGACCAGATTCTCACTGGTCTTTCGTTACTCATACCGGCATTCTCACTTCTAAGAACTCCACTGCTCCTCACGGTACAGCTTCAATGCTCTTACAACGCTCTCCTACCACGTGTCATACGACACATCCACAGTTTCGGTATCATGCTTAGCCCCGGTACATTTTCGGCGCAGAATCACTCGACTAGTGAGCTATTACGCACTCTTTGAATGAATGGCTGCTTCTAAGCCAACATCCTAGTTGTCTATGCGTTTCCACATCCTTTTCCACTTAGCATGAATTTTGGGACCTTAACTGGTGATCTGGGCTGTTTCCCTTTCGACGGTGGATCTTATCACTCATCGTCTGACTCCCGGGTATAGATCAATGGTATTCGGAGTTTATCTGAATTCAGTAACCCAAGACGGGCCCCTAGTCCAAACAGTGCTCTACCTCCACGATCCTAATCCCCGAGGCTAACCCTAAAGCTATTTCGGAGAGAACCAGCTATCTCCAAGTTCGTTTGGAATTTCACCGCTACCCACAACTCATCCCAGCATTTTTCAACATACACGGGTTCGGTCCTCCAATGCGTTTTACCGCATCTTCAACCTGGTCATGGGTAGGTCACTTGGTTTCGGGTCTACATCAACATACTTAGTCGCCCTATTCAGACTCGCTTTCGCTACGGCTCCGACTTTTCATCTTAACCTTGCATGTTAACGTAACTCGCCGGTTCATTCTACAAAAGGCACGCCATCATCCATAAACGGACTTTGACTACTTGTAGGCACACGGTTTCAGGATCTATTTCACTCCCCTTCCGGGGTACTTTTCACCTTTCCCTCACGGTACTGGTTCACTATCGGTCACTAGGGAGTATTTAGCCTTGGGAGATGGTCCTCCCGGATTCCGACGGAGTTTCTCGTGTTCCGCCGTACTCAGGATACTGAATGGAGTGGGTCAGATTTCGTTTACGAGGCTTTCACTCTCTTTGGCCAAGCTTTCCAACTTGTTCAACTATCATTACCTTTTGTTCTCACAACATCAGTCCTACAACCCTATGAAGCAAGCTTCATAGTTTGGGCTATTCCCGTTTCGCTCGCCGCTACTCAGGGAATCGAATTTTCTTTCTCTTCCTGCAACTACTTAGATGTTTCAGTTCATTGCGTGTTCCTCTTGATTGCTATGTATTCACAAACAAGTAAATATCCATTACGATATTTGGGTTCCCCCATTCGGAGATCCCCGGATCAAAGCTTACTTACAGCTCCCCGAGGCGTATCGTCGTTAGTTACGTCCTTCATCGGCTCCTAGTGCCTAGGCATCCACCGTGCGCCCTTTATAACTTAATCTTGACAAAATATGGAAATACATCCATTTTTATCGCGCAGTTTTCGGTGTTTCTTTTAAATCATTAATTCTTAATATCCAGTTTTCAAGGTACGAGTTTGACATCTCTGTCAATGGAGGTTAACGGGATCGAACCGATGACCTCCTGCTTGCAAAGCAGGTGCTCTCCCAGCTGAGCTAAACCCCATGTTACTATTAAATTTTCTGAGAATGGGCCTAAATGGACTTGAACCATCGACCTCACGCTTATCAGGCGTGCGCTCTAAACCAGCTGAGCTATAGGCCCGAAATGCGCCCGGTAGGCCTCTCAAAACTAAACAAAGTTTTAACGTTGTGTATTTCCGTTGATGCTAAGCATCATATCCTTAGAAAGGAGGTGATCCAGCCGCAGGTTCTCCTACGGCTACCTTGTTACGACTTCACCCTAATCATTTGTCCCACCTTAGGCGGCTAGTTCCCCGAAGGGTTACCCCACCGACTTTGGGTGTTACAAACTCTCATGGTGTGACGGGCGGTGTGTACAAGGCCCGGGAACGTATTCACCGCGGCATGCTGATCCGCGATTACTAGCGATTCCAGCTTCATGCAGGCGAGTTGCAGCCTGCAATCCGAACTGAGATCGGTTTTAAGTGATTTGCTTGCCCTCGCGAGTTCGCAACACGTTGTACCGACCATTGTAGCACGTGTGTAGCCCAGGTCATAAGGGGCATGATGATTTGACGTCGTCCCCACCTTCCTCCGGTTTGTCACCGGCAGTCTCACCAGAGTGCCCAACTGAATGCTGGCAACTGATAATAAGGGTTGCGCTCGTTGCGGGACTTAACCCAACATCTCACGACACGAGCTGACGACAACCATGCACCACCTGTATCCATGTCCCCGAAGGGAAAGACTAATCTCTTAGCTTTTCATGGTATGTCAAGACCTGGTAAGGTTCTTCGCGTTGCTTCGAATTAAACCACATGCTCCACCGCTTGTGCGGGCCCCCGTCAATTCCTTTGAGTTTCAACCTTGCGGTCGTACTCCCCAGGCGGAGTGCTTAATGCGTTAGCTGCAGCACTGAAGGGCGGAAACCCTCCAACACTTAGCACTCATCGTTTACGGCATGGACTACCAGGGTATCTAATCCTGTTTGCTACCCATGCTTTCGAATCTCAGCGTCAGTTACAGACCAGAAAGCCGCCTTCGCCACTGGTGTTCTTCCATATATCTACGCATTCCACCGCTACACATGGAGTTCCACTTTCCTCTTCTGCACTCAAGTTTACCAGTTTTCGAAGCACTTCCTCGGTTGAGCCGAGGGCTTTCACTTCAAACTTAATAAACCGCCTACATTCTCTTTACGCCCAATAAATCCGGACAACGCTTGCCACCTACGTATTACCGCGGCTGCTGGCACGTAGTTAGCCGTGGCTTTCTGGTTGAATACCGTCAGTACGTGAACAGTTACTCTCACGCATGTTCTTCTTCAACAACAGAGTTTTACGATCCGAAAACCTTCTTCACTCACGCGGCATTGCTCCATCAGGCTTTCGCCCATTGTGGAAGATTCCCTACTGCTGCCTCCCGTAGGAGTTTGGGCCGTGTCTCAGTCCCAATGTGGCCGATTACCCTCTCAGGTCGGCTACGTATCATTGCCTTGGTGAGCCATTACCTCACCAACTAGCTAATACGCCGCGGGTCCATCCAAAAGCGATAGCAGAGCCATCTTTCAAGCTACGATCATGTGAAAGTAGTTGTTATGCGGTATTAGCACTTGTTTCCAAATGTTATCCCCCACTTTTGGGCAGGTTACCCACGTGTTACTCACCCGTCCGCCACTCACCAAAATCTGAATCATGAAGCAAGCTTCAATCTTCAGGATGGTTCGTTCGACTTGCATGTATTAGGCATGCCGCCAGCGTTCGTCCTGAGCCAGGATCAAACTCTCATATTAAAAGTTTGTGACTCATAAAAAATTATACTAGCGAATTGACTTCGTTGTAAATCCAACAAATAAATGTTGGCCTACACAATTTAGTGTTAAAACTTTGTTCAGTTTTCAAAGGTCTACCAGCTGATTAAGCGCTTACGCTCATCAGCGACTTAATTATTTTATCAAGCTGACAAGTTAATGTCAAGAACTTTTTAAAATAATTTTTCTAACAAATCATCAAGTAAATGATAATTTGTTAGGTGATGTCTAACAGACAACTTAATTATCTTATCGAAGATGCAAGAGCAAGTCAAGCACTTTTTTAAAATAATTTTTGACGTCTTGGATAAGCTGTAAGGCTTGAATCCGTTGACGCCGTTGCTCTGTCGCAACAACAAGATATATATTACCAATTAGAATAGAGGTGCGCAACCCTTTTTTACAAAAAAGTTGAATTTTTTTCAAAAAATAGCTCATATACTAGTTCATCATCTAATTATACCCTTCTATTTCGTTACCAAAGCAAACAAAAAAGCATCAGAGACAATATCTCCAATGCTTTATATTATTTGTCTGAGCTCAATTCAGGCGCATCCGTTTGATACAAGTCAACCATCGACTTATTGTCGTTTTGTGCTAATAGACTTGTTCCATTCTTAGTACGTGCTTTCTTGAGTTTCTTCAAAGCTTTACTCTTCTTATATGAGTAGTCTTTAGTATTAACCTTCTTAAATCCTGGTAACTTATGGAACCTTAAAAGATCTCCATTAATTACACGATCAGATAATGACAACTCAGTCGTTACCTTATTCGATAATTTAGCCTTCTCGGCAGAAGATATCTTCTTATCCACTTTACCAGTCTTCGTGTTGTAATACGTACTACCCACTTTAGTTACTTCAGGCGTGACAAAATCACCATTTCTGAATGCCACTACTTGCGAGTGCTCACTCGATAACAAATCACTACCAAATTGAATCATGTTCTTGTTACTAATTCCCAATAAATTCAACAAGGTAGGTAGAACATCGATTTCACCACCGTAAGTATGATTGATACCACCTTTTAGGCCATCCATATGAATCATAAATGGTACACGTTGGTATTGAGCATCATTAAAGCTATTGAAGCCTTTGATTCCAGTCAATTTAGCCATAGCTTTATTGTGGTTATTAGAAATACCATAGTGATCACCATATAGAACAACCATACTATTCTTATCCAAACCAGTTTCTTGTAACCAATTCATAAATTCACCAATTGATTGATCCAAATAATGAGCAGTTTGAACATAACCATCAACGGTACTATCACCAGTGTCAGTCTTAGAAATAGTTTGATTCTTCTTATCCAATGTATAAGGATAGTGGTTCGTAACAGTAATCAACTTAGCATAGAAAGGTTGTGGCAATTGTTCAATATATTGTGCAGAATCCTTCAAGAAAATCTTATCTTTCATACCATAACCGATGTTATAACTCTTCTTTTCCTTATAGTACTCTGAACTAAAGAAGTAATCATATCCCCATGACTTATAGGCATTATCACGATTCCAGAAACTAGGAACATCCCCGTGGAATGAAGCACTAGTATAACCAGCCTCTTGATCCAAAATAGCTGGAGCTGCTTGGAAGGTATTTGTCGTACCATCGGTAACCATAGCTGAACCTTCTGGCAATCCGAAGAGTGAGTTTTCTAGCATCAACTCAGCATCAGCAGTTTTACCTTGTCCAACTTGATTAAAGAAGTTATCAAAACTAAGTGTGTCGTCTTCATGATAGATCTTATTCAAGTTAGGAGTTACTTCTTCACCATCCCACTTAAAGTCAATCATGAATTGTTGCAAACTTTCCAAATGAATAATAAAGACGTTTTTACCTTTAGCAACACCAGTATATTCGACGTTAGGCTGCACGTAATTATTCTTCATGTACTTCTCAATCGAGTCAATATCTGAACTCTTAGCTTGAGATTTAACCGCATTTGTCTTAGTAGTTTTGACCATATCATAAACATTAAAGACATTTAGTCCTAAGTATTTAACGATATAGTTATTATCAAAAGTTCTTGTCAACAGCTGTGAACGATCACTTTCAGCCAAAGTCAAATTAGCTCCAAATAGCAATACTGCTAAAGAACTGACCAACACTGGAATTCGCCAATTAAGTTTTCTAATATCAACCTTGATGACGTGAAAGACCAACAATAATATCAGAATAATAACATCAGTAAAGACTAGGAAATCAGTTGGTTTCAAAATACCCATGATACTTTTACCAAGGTTATTGGAAACTGAACCTGAACCTTTAATAAGTACCATAGTTAAAAAGTCAGAGAATTCTCGATAGTACAAAATATTCGAGAATAACCAGACCGTATCCAAGAAATCAACAATCAGTAGAAAAATATAAGATTTTCTACCTTTCATATACAGTGAGATACCAAACAATAACAGCATCACTGGAATTGGATTGATGATCATCAAGAATGTTTGAATCGAACCCTTAACACCCAAGTTAAACTTAGTTTCATAAGCATAAATGGTTTTAAGAGTATATAAAAATACAGCCAGGATCACAAAACCCAGCCTAGTATTTAAAAAATTAGAAATACCTTTAGTAATACGCTTCATTATTTTCGCTCCATAGATTTATTAGCAACTTGTTGTTCAATTTTCGGTTTCTTCGAAACAGCAATAATCCCTAAGAACATCCCCAAATAATACGTAATAAATCTCCATAAAAACATACCCAAAACGAGACCTGAAGGAGAAGGTATAAATCCAGCAAACAACGTCTTGAAGCTGAACTCTGCCCCACCTGATCCACCAGGGATTGGGAAGATTGAGACAATCATAACGATCATGATGTGCATGACTAAAACATCAACAACATTCACATGGTCGCAGTTTAGTGCTAGTAAAACAAAGTAAACTACGAAGTAATACAAGAATAGCTGCAAGATTGTCAGTAAAGAAGCCTTGAGAACTTTTTTCTTCTCACGTTTCAAAACTAAACTCTCATTATAAAAGCTATCAATACTACTCATAGCTGACTGTAAAATTTTATCACGTTTTTCCTCTTTGAGAAAAAATAAAACCGGTTTCAACACAATTTGTACCATTTTTTTGGTGAAATCATAGTAATACATGATCATTAACAAGAAAGAAATCGTCGCAACATGAATTACCATTCCAAAGACGATCAAAGTTGCCAATCCAGAAAAATGTTGTGCCACACTCTTAAAACTGACTAACATCGCAACAATGAAATTTACCAGTACCATTAATTGATAGATAACAAACTTCATCAATAAAATTGAACTAGCACGTCCGCCATCAATTTTTGATTGCATCAGACCAATCAATTGAGCTGGCTGACCACCAGATGAAAAAGGCGTGATTGCATTGAACAAAGCCTGAATCAATGGGATCCGATACATCTCCCACCAACCAAACTTACGCTCTCCTTTTCTCTTCAATAAGGTATGTAAAACCATTGCTTCAACGCCATACGATAACAAAATCGATAAGAATGCCACCGCAAGCCAGAAATAATTTAACCCTTTAAAGGTCGAAACTAAAGAATTGAAATTAATATCTTTGGCTTCCCACCAAAAAATACCAATTCCTAATCCTAGCATTATAAATAATGCTGCTATGTGTTTTCTATTCATTATTTACCCTGTTTAGCAATTTTATATTGACTCGTATAGAAATCATACCAGATTTTACTCAAATTTTCTTCTGAGTACTGTTTGGCAGCTTCCTTAGACTTTTTCTTAAAGCCATCCAAAATAGAACGATCCTGATTAGCTTTGTTGATAAAGGCATTCATATCAGAAAAACCATCAGCTTTTTGATAATAGCCATCAATAATAGCACGGTACAATTCCAAATCTCTCAATAAGACTGGTGCACCACAACTGAAAGCTTCCAAGACTGACATTGGGAACAATTCGTCATAAGAAGGTAATAAGAATAAATCACAAATATTATAATAATTTACTAAATCATTTCTATCAACTATTCCCGTGAATTTCATATTATCAGGCGCATTGTCAATCATATCCTTATAACGGTCATAACCGTCAGTGATCTTACCAAAGGAAAAACCACCCGCCCAAATAAATTGAATATCAGGATTAGTCTGTGCTAACTTGTAAAAATCATCGATTCCTTTACGTTCTTGGACTTGACCATCGCCAAAAACAACGAATTTATCTTCTGGAATACCAATTTTCTTTCTAAATTCAGCCTTTTCTTCAGCTGTTTTTTCATAAAAGTTATCAGTTGAAACAAAATTAGGAATGTACTTAATTTTGTCCCGGTCCAATCCATGTGCAACCAACTTATCGATAAAAGTTGGATTAACCACGACGATTTGGTCCATACGTTTGTAAAAGCTGATGACATATTTATAAAAAATACTACGAGCTGGCTTAGGCAATTTGATACTACCTTCTAAAGTTTCTGGTAAAAAGTGCACATAGCCAATCTTACGACCTCTCTTCTTTGAAAAAGTCGAAGCGTAAAATTGTGGGTCAATCGTATGATAATGGCTCAAATCACTCTTTGAGTAATCATTGATCTTGACCTCAAATTCATCACTAAAGTGTTCTTTCAACAAGTTGATCAATTCCTTATAGGCACTGCCAACCCCTTGTCCGGCTACTTTATCAGCTGATGAAAACATATTAATTTTAATCATTAGAATACTCCTCTGGATCAATTGATGAATCTGAAAGTTTCTCTCTTATGAAGTAGTCTTCGGAACGACGATAAAAATCAAGTATTGAATTGCCAAATCCGTCTGATGAAATGCCGTAGAGAACCTTCTTACGAGCATCACGGTCATCAAAAGAATTAGGATGTTCCAAATAAGTTTTGATTTTTGGCACCAATTGGTCATCTTCACTAAAAGTAACCCCAACTGACGGATCAGTCAATAAAGCATCCGTATAAGGTGCACTTCTAACAACGATCTTTGTTCCAGAAGCGATTGCTTCAATATAAGTTAAGCCTTGTGACTCAGTATCACTGGATGAAACAAACAAATTAGCCATGTGATAATAAGGTGAAATTTTATCATGCTCAACTTCACCAGTAAAAATAACGTTATCACTGATACCTAAGTCTTTACTCATCTGAACTAACTCATCCATATCAGGACCATCACCGACGATAACCAACATAACTTTCGGATTATATTTCAATAAATCTGGCATTGATTTTAACATATGGTCAATTTTCTTTTCCAAAGCAATTCGACTCAACATCAAAATCACCGGTGTATCTTCAGCAATTCCTAATTTTTCACGGACAGCTGAAGCGTTGACCGGTTTAGTATATTCTGACAAATCAACCCCAGTTGGAATAATTGAAACTGGTGCTTTGATACCATAACGGTCCATTGTTTCTTTAACTTGCTTACTAGGAGCAACTACTCCTGAAGCATTCTTTAAAAATAATCGTGTCATTTGCTTAACATGGTATGGCTTTAACAGATGTCCGTTCAATACATAATGTAAATAATCTTCATACATTGTGTGATATGTGTGAACAAATGGAATTTTGAGTTGTTTTGCAACAAATTTACCCATCATACCTAACGAGAATTCAGTTTGCGTGTGAATGATATCTAGTTTTAATTCTTTAGCTAAATCGACAGCATGAAACATTCCTCGAATTGCAATCCTTCTATCAGTAAAGGATATAAAGGGAACACTAGCCAAACGGAAAATATTTGGTTCAATCGTATTCTTAGGAACATTGGGATCAGTCGTCGTAAAAATATACACCGAATGACCTTTACGCTCCAAATCATTCTTCAAGGTCTGGATCGATGTAGCTACCCCACTAACTTGAGGGAAGTATGTATCGGTAAAAATTCCGATATTCATATAAACACATCTCCTCACAATACTTTATAAAGTAGATTATAACAAAAAAATGGAGGAATCACTTCCCCCATCCACGTCTTACCTTATTAATTTACTGAAACTTTGATTCTGCATCAAGAAATAGAATACTACTGCACCGATTGCGACTACGACCAACTCACCCAAGCCGACCGTGACGAAGTTAAGCCAAAATGGCAACTTCAAAATAAAATGAAGCTCTGCTCCAACAATAATCCCATTGACCACGGCACAAACAACTGGAACGGCCCATAAAAATTTGTTATCAGCAGGAATTCTAGTAATAATTAGACAAGCAATAGCAGTTGCCAAAGTTCCCAAAATCAAATCAGCTACTCCCAATGAAGCACTGAAAATATTAGAAACAAAACATCCCACGATCAACGACCAACTATACTTATGATTAAAAAATGGCAATAACATCAAAATCTCGGAAACACGGAATTGAATTTGACCATAAGAAAATGCTGAAATTCCTGGAGCAATCGTCACAGCTACGTACAAAGCTGCAATCAATGCTAATTGTGTAATATCTCTTGTTTTTAAATTACTCAAAGTAAAACCTCCACTGTTTTAATTTCATAGCAGGTTACCAGTGCAAACTGCCTTTAATAGGGTATCTTATTTTGCCTATACTAGCAAGCAACAAAAAAGCCCAGAAATTAATCTAGGCTGTTTAATTAACTAGTCTAAAGTACCACGAACGCGTAATTGTTCATCGATCAAATCAAGAACCTTTTGACGGTCTTCAGGATTTTCAACGAAGTCATACTTGTCCCCATCAATCTTCATCTTAGGACTGTAATCATAGTCATCATACCAACCATCATAACGTGAAAGCAAGTTGTGGTAGTATTCTGGCAAAGTTGGGTCTTGTTCTGGTTGTTCATATGAACGGCCACGTTTTTCGATACGGTGAATCATTGTGTCATATGAGATGTCCAAGTGAACTAACAAATCTGGAGCCTTTTTAGCAGCAGCGTATGGTAATTCTTGCATCATATTAGCCAATAATTCATCATAAACTTTTACTTCTTGTGGTGTAGCACGTCCCATATCAGCATTCATATGGAAGAATAGTGAATCTTCATAGATTGAACGGTCCAAAACGTTGTTATCTTGTACCATAGCTTTCTTGATTGATTCAAAACGTTTGTTTAAGAAGTAGATTTGCAATAAGAAAGCATACTTCTTAGGGTCTTTATAAAATAGTGGCAAAACTGGGTTATTATCAACTTGTTCATAGAAAGCCTCTGTTCCTAAATGTTCTGATAACACCGTAGCCAATGAACTCTTACCGGCTCCAATTGCGCCGCTCAATACGATCATCATTATTATCCTCCAATAAGTGAATTAAATTTATCTATTAGTTTAGTTTCTAAAAAAACAACATTCACTATAATATCACTTATATTCTAGATATTGTATAAATTTCTAAAATTTCACAAGATATGGTATTGATGAGAGCGGATAATGTCCCGTTCATCAGGCTTTATAAGCTCAAATTAATTTATTAATAATTTTCTTCACTACCCTGTTTTAAACATATTATTTCTTTTATAATTAATTATGTAATCTATAGAAAGGGGAAAAGAAATGGGGAAAAAATTACACACTTTTTTAGCTGCTTTTGTGGCTGCATTAGGACTAGTCGTCTTAGTCTTTGCTAGTCATCCTAGTGAAGCTCAAGCGGCTGATTATACTAGTTCTGACATGGTGACTGAGGCTTATATCACTGATCAAAACAAAACTTATAATTACACTAATTCAGTGGGTTTAACTTATAAGTTGAGTCATGAATCCATCAAAAAAGGTGACACCTTAACGATTGATTTGCCAGAAGAACTTTACATTAAAGAAGTTGGCGATCAATTTAGTGTTACAGACAATGACAATAATGTAATTGGAACTGGTATTTTAACAGAATCTGGTCAAATTAAAATTACCTTCACTGAAGATATCGATGATTTCAATGGGGAGTTAACGATTGATAAAGGTATTGGTATCAACAGTAGCAATACTGAAATTGGAAATAATACCGTAGCCTTTCCAACCGTTAATGGTGATCAAAACAGTACTTTGAAAATCAAGGAAAATTCTGAAAACGATATTTCCAAAAAAGGTACTTTGGGTAAGGATGAAAACGGCGATTCAATCATTACTTGGTCCATACTAGTTAACCGTAATGAATTAGATTTAAAGAACTTAGTCGTTAACGATTTAAATATTAGTTCTGGATTGGATTTTGTTGATGGTTCATTAACGATCAGAAAAGCTAGTTGGGTGGACAAAAACACTGGTTCCTATTCAAAAGGTTCTGATGTAACTAACAAATACCCAGTAACTTACGACAAAAATGGTATGCCTTCAACAATCAATTTTGGCGATACTGGTACACAAATGTTTGTTATCTCATTCCAAACAAAACTAGAAAATCCTAGTCAAGCTGAGGATGGAACTGTCTTTCATAACGAAGCCAGTATGACTGGTTCATATAATACGACTGGTAATAACCCAAACGAATTTGAAAGTAATACTTCAGCTGACGTTTCTGGAAAGACTAATTCAGGTAACGGTAGTGGTACTAAATATGGTTCAGTTGTTTTAACCAAAACTAGTGCCGATGAGAATAGTACTTTGATTCCTGGTGCCACTTACAGTCTTTACAGAAAAGATGCCAATAATGATACTTTGATTCAATCAGATTTAGTAACTGATGCAAATGGTCAAATTACAGTTGATAAATTACCAGCTGGTGACTATTACTTTGTTGAGACATCAACTCCAGATGGTTACCAACAAAATCCAAATGAAATTCCATTTACAATCACTGGTCAAACAACGACTGCTGTTCAAGTTGAGACTAAAGATGAACCTGTTGGCTCCAAAGAAGGTTCAATCATTATTCAAAAACTTGATGCTGCAACTGGTTATCGTTTAGCTGGCGCTGAATTCGACGTAATCGATGCTGATACTAACGAAGTAATCGGTCATATCACAACTGATCAACTAGGTTACGGTCACATGTACAACATCCCTTATGGAAATTATATTTTAAGAGAAACTAAAGCTCCTGATGGGTACATCTTAAATAGTAAGGACATTACCTTCACTATTAATGATGAAACTCAAGCACCTGCAATTATTTCAATCGATAACGAAAAAGAAACTGGTGGCGACGGTAACTTTAGTGCTTCAATGATCAAATATGACGCTGACTTACTAGATACAGAAAAAGTTGGTGTTGCTGGTGCTGAATACACACTTTACGATGCTGATGGTACTGCTCTAGGAGTTTTCCAAACTAATGATGAAGGTGTCATCAAAGTTGATAATCTAAACCCTGGTAGTTATTATTTTGTTGAAACTAAAGCTCCTGATGGTTATGATATCAATCATGAAAAAATTGAATTTACTATTACTGATAGTGACATTGAATTAGGTACTCTTGAAACTTCTGATCCTAAATTAACTGGCGGCTCCGGTGGTGGCGAAACACCCGGAACTGACGGTAATGGAAATGAAGGAAAAGATCCTGATCCAGACGAAAACGGCAATACTGACGGTAATGGTAATGGCGACAACAACGGTGGTGTAATTGTTGACCCAGAAAATCCTGGTTCTAACAATAACAACAATGATAACGAAGGCGGATTAATTACTAACCCAATCAATCCTGGAGATACTAACAACGGTTCTAACAGTTCAAGCGAGCTTCCTCAAACTGGTGAAAAAACTAATTTGACAGCTACCTTCTTAGGTTTAGTACTTCTATCCGGAATTGTTTACTTCAAACGTCGTAACGCTTAATAAGTAAAAAATAGACTGAGAAATTAATCTCAGCCTATTTTTTTGGCTCTAAAAGGCTCCACCACCGGAACCTCCACCAAATCCACCTGATGAACCGCCAGAAAAACCACCCGATCCACCACTGACACTTGATGAACTTCCAGCAATACCACCACCAGCACTGATTGCCCCGATAAAGGCAGATTCAAAGCCATTCTTTGAACCTAAGAAACTAGTTGCTCCAATGTAATATGGAACTATCATAGAATCGTTAATTTGCTCGGTAGTGAAGTTTACCTTCAAGGCCTTAATAACTTTATCCGAAACTCCAAAAACGACCGCATAAGGCAAGAATTGCTCCCAGAGAATTAAATCTCCAACTTCGGCCATCTTAATATCATCGATATCAGAAAGCATGCGTTTGAAGGCTTTGATTTCATTAACTTCTTGTTCTCCCAAATCAGTATAAGGAGTGATTTTTCTTTTTGCCATCCACAACATAATCCAAGAAAGAATAGCAATTATTACATAGACTATTCCTAAAACTAATAGCTTTTTGCCAAAAATTGCTGCAATGATGAACATAAGAAATAAAATACTTGGAACAACCACTGCCGTTAAACGGAAATTATCAACGATTCGCATATTTTCCAAATCGAGATATTTCTCACGCCCATTGGCAGCATCTTTAGACCAGCTTTCAAATTGCTGTACAATATCATTTTTAGCTGTGTGATACCCTTTTGCAGCAGTTTTGATCTGTTTCAAGGTAACCTTTTTGCCATCCCCGATATTTTCAATCAAGAATTTGAAAAATGGATTAGTTGGTGGCACCAGAGCAGTAATTTCATAAGTCTTTTTGACTTTTCTGATAGCCATCCGTCTCTTACCCACTTCGTACAACAAATCAGCTGTCAGTGACAAACTATCAGCTTTATCGCTACGATCAAGAATCACCTTCGCCATACTAGGTAAGAACTTAGGTTCATCGAAGAAATGATACAAAGGTGTCGGATGAAAATGCTTGTTGCCAGGATTTTTTTTGATGCTGATCAAACGAGCAATAAGGATTCCAGCGACTACTAAGTAGCCAAAGGTCATTAAAATATTATAAATCCACTTTTTACGTTCTCGACTAGCATTAGCATCCAAAACTAACTGCTTTTCATGGTCGAGAACTTTTTGTTTGATTTTTTTATTGACTACCTTAGGATTATCGGCTGTTACCGTTGTTGGAAAGAGCATTTCAGTTTCAACAAATTGCCCTTCAGGTACAGTATCGATAGTCATTTTGACCGAACCATTTTTTCGATTAACTTTTGTATATCCATCTAATGGTCCATGAGTCCAAGCTTGTAACTTGGAAATATTCTTTTGTGGCAAATTGACCTTTAAAACAACATTGTGCAGATCTTTTTGCCAGCCATCGCCGATTATTTTCCAATTTAGTCGCGCCGTATCAGTGTAATTAGTAATGGCCCCTAACAAATGATACTTATAAACATACGTCAGCTTTTCCGTGGAGGCCGAATGATAAACTTTGATATTCACTTTATCTTGGGTCTTATCAACTTTAAAGGAATTATTTAGTCCGGAATTATTTTGAGTCAATTGTTTAGTCGTATAACCATCGTCGAGATAAACCTCAGGCGGCGTGATGCCATTGATTCCAGCAATATCCTGATTATAGTAAACTCCCTTGAAGTCACCATCAAACTGATAGGTGATTTTTTGTGTTAAATCAATATCACCATTTTTTTGGACGTCTGCTGTAGCGTTGTACTTCTCTATTTGGTAATCGCCATCAGCTTTGACCGTTGAAGTCATTGTAAATATCAGCAACAAACCAAGAACTAGACTCCAAATACCCCAAATTTTCTTCATCGTATCCCCCAGTAAACTTAATTATCCTAATTTTACCATATTAGGATTGTCGATAAGTTACTTGCATCTTAGTAGCATCAAATCTAGCCCAAGTGCCTATCGGAGTAGTCATCATTGGAACTGTATGACAAGAATCAAAATCATAAATTATCGGTAAATCACGGTTCCCCAATACCTCTAAAAGAATATCTATTGGTTTGCGTCCCGTGTGCAAATCATCAAATAAGGCGTGTTTTCCCAAAATCACTCCTTTTACTTGATCAAAAGTACCGAAATTCTTTAACATCGAAAAGTTTTTTTCAATAATTGAAGCATCTTTTTCAGCGTCTTCAATGAATAACAAATCATTTTCAGTATATTTAGGAAAATACTTGGAACCCAAAATTCCAGACATCGTATTTAGGTTTCCACCAACAATTCTTCCCTCTAATATCGGTTGTTTTACGTAATGCCATTGATTTTGGACCATTTTTTTAGGACGTTGGTAATCTTCCCAATTGATTGCCTCATCGGTCCAAAATTTTGGTGCTGTTAATTCTACTTCTTGATTGTTTAAAACTTGTTCAAAACTTTGCCAGGTGTAATCAATGATTTCCTTAGCATCCCCAAATGAAGCAACTAAAGCTGGACCATAAAGTACTTTGCAAGCTGGTGCCTGGGTGGAAATTGCTAATAACAAAGCTGTTGCATCTGAATAACCAACAATAGTTTTAGGGTGCTTTTGTAAATAATCATAATCAATTTTGTCCAGAATAGAATTAGTGACCAATCCCCCAATCGTTGCCATCAAAACATCAATTGTTTCATCATGAATCAACTGATTGATCTCATCAGCTCGAGCTTGGATACTACCAGAACGATAGAAATCGCTCTTCTTTGTCAACGAACCAGCTTGTAATTCTATTCCCTTACTAGTTAAGAAATCCTTGGCCCGTTGAAACCTTTTTGGCGAAAGATAAGTAATTGGTGTTGAAGATGAAAAATAGCCTATTTTCATATTATTCCCCCCTTGATTAATAATTATTTTACTACTTATCACCTAACAAAAAATGCAAAAAAAAAGAGAACCTAGTACGCATTTTTCATAACACGTCTAATTTCTCTTTCTTGATCACGTTTCTTAATTGTTTCACGTTTATCGTACTGTTTCTTACCTTCGGCGATACCAATCAATACTTTAGCAAAACCATGCTTTAAGTAAACTTTCAAAGGAACCACTGTGATTCCCTTTTCTTGAATACTTGAACTGATTTTACGAATCTCTTTTTTATGGAGCAACAATTTACGATTACGTAAAGGATCATGATTAAAGATATTTCCCTGGTCATAAATGCTAATATTGACATTCTCTAACCAAAGTTCGCCATTTCGAGCTTGGACGAAGCCATCTTTAATATTCATCTTGCTGGCACGAACGGATTTAATTTCTGTTCCTGTCAAAGCAATCCCTGCTTCATAAGTTTCTAAAATATTGTAATCATGGCGCGCCTTACGATTGTTGGCCACTTCATTAGCAGCCTTAGTATGATGTTTCTTCAACAGAATCACCGTCTTTCGTATTTACCACGTCTCTTATGGTTTTTGTTTCCATTATTATTACTGTTTCTGTTTCTTCCATTGCCATGACCCTTGTGATCATTGTGACGACCATGACCGCCACGACCTCTGCCATGTTGCATTGAACGTTTCTTCTTAAATTCAGCTTCACGTTTATCAGCTTGTTCTTGTTCCTCTGGAGTTAATACACGTTCAAAGTCAATTTGTCTGTGTTCAACATCTGCTCTGATCAACTTAACCTTGATTGGTTGACCAACCTTGAAAATCTTACCAGTTCCACGACCGTGCATTGACATACTCTTTTCGTCAAATTCGTAGAAATCGTCTTTCATGTTAGAAATGTGAATCAAACCTTCAACGGTATTATCCAATTGAATGAACATTCCAAAACTAGTTACTGAACTGACTACAGCATCGAAGGTATTTCCAACTTGGTCAGCCATGTACTCAGTCTTCTTCAAATCATCAACGGCACGTTCAGCATTGATAGAAATTCTTTCACGACTTGAAGTATGTTCAGCAATTTCTTGAAGCTTGTTACTCCACTTAGCTTGTTCATCGTCAGTAAAACCATGTTCAGCATAACTGTGAATCATACGGTGAACTGTCAAATCAGGGTAACGTCTGATTGGTGAAGTAAAGTGTGTATAGTACTTAGCAGCCAAACCAAAGTGACCTAGTGGTTCATCTGAATATCTAGCTTGTTGTAAACTTCTCAACAACATAATTGTGACAACTTGTTCTTCAGGAGTTCCAACAACATCAGCTAAAACGTTTTGGAACATCTTTGGTGTGATTTCTTTCAAGTTACCTTTAACTTGGACACCCATTGCAGCAGCAAATTCAAAGAAGTTCTTGATTTTTTCTTCATCAGGCTTTTCGTGGACACGATATAAGAATGGTACATGTTTAACATTGTAATGTTCAGCGACTGTTTCATTAGCGGCTAACATGAATGATTCGATCATCTTTTCAGAAGTTCCACGTTCTCTTAACTTGATGTCGATTGGCTTACCATTTTCATCAACGATGATTTGTGCTTCTGTTTCTTCAAAGTCGATAGCACCACGTTGGTGACGTTTGTTGAAGAGGATTTCGTGAAGTTGTGCCATTTGTTTCAACATTGGAACTAATGGAGCGTATTCTTCATTTAATTCTTCGTCGCCCTTCAAAATTTCGTTAACATTGTTATAAGTCATACGATATTTTGATTGGATAACACTAGGATAAATTTCATGTTTAACAACATTACCCGAGTGATCGATTTCCATTTCACAAGTCAAAGCTAGACGGTCTTCACCAGGGTTCAATGAACAGATTCCGTTTGACAATCTAAATGGCAACATTGGAATTACTCGATCAACTAAGTAAGTACTTGTTCCACGAGCATAAGCTTCCTCATCTAATGGAGAACCTTCTTTGACATAATGTGTAACATCAGCGATATCTACTTCTAGATGGAAGTTACCATTTGGTAACATGTCCAATCCAACCGCATCATCAAAGTCTTTTGAGTCATCCCCATCGATTGTGATAACCATATTCTTAGTCAAGTCTTTACGACCAACACGATCTGAATCTAAGACGTGATCAGGAATACTTTCAGCTTCTTTTAAAACTTCATTAGGGAATTCTGGATTGATGTCATTGTCAACAACGATAGACATGATGTCAACACCAGGATCATTTTTGTTACCGATGATTTCAAGAGCAGTACCCTCCATACTTTGGGGATGCTTGTCGTTTGGATATTCATCGATAGATACTTGAACCATGTCACCCATTTGTGGATGCAAACCTTTGTCAGAAATGAAAATCATGTATGCAGCAATTTTCTTTTCGTGACTTTGAACGTAACCATAGTGGCCAGTCTTTTCAACTTGTGAATCACTATAAGGATGAAATTCACCAACTGCTTTAGTCAATGATCTTTCAACGATTTTAGTAATCTCACCTTCTGGTCCCTTGTCGATCCATGGATTAGATGGTTTAGTGATCTTTACTTCAACTGTATCGCCGTTGACTGCGTGGAGTGTGTTGTCTCGGGAAATAAAAGCGTCAGGATCAACTTCATCATATCTAACGAAACCAAATCCCTTATCATTTCCCTTAAAAGTTCCTTCAACCACAGTTTCTGGTGTGGCCATCTTGAACTCATCTTTGTTGGTCAAAGTAATCTTACTTTCACCCTCTAGGACAGCTAGAGATTTAACAACACGTTTGAAAGCTGAAGCCCCGTGCATTCTTAAAATGTCTTCGATCTGTTCTGATTTGTAACGACGATCGGGGTTGCTTCTAAAAACCTCTAAGATGTCCGCAATTAATTTATTTTCTTTATCTGGCATTTCTATCCTCAATTATTTTCTAAAAAATTTAACACGTCACTCTGTAATTGATTATGAGCGCGGTTGATAGTTAAAACATGCCCTGCATCGTAAAAATGTAGCTGTGATGTTTTAACGTCTTGAGCTACTAATTTAGCAGCTTCTGGATTTACTAATTTATCACTCGTACCTTGACCAATGAAATATGGTCGACTTATTTCAGCCAACTTTTCAGTCACACCAACGGAAGCTCTTTGAATCGACATTATTCTGTTATCGATTTTTGATCTAACTACTCTCATCTTGGCGTCTAATTCCACATCAGTTAAGTCCTGTTGTAAAGAATACACCTTTTTAGCATATGTCATAAAGGCTGATTTGATGTTCTTGAACTCTTGATTGTACAAAGGTGAGCCAAAAACTCCCCCTGCAATAACATCCGGGTTTTCTTCAAGTGCTTGAGTTGCAAAAATTGCACCTAGCGACAGTCCAAAAACATAAATCTTCGTCTTTTGCTTTTGCTTTAAAAAATCGATTGAAGCCTGTGTTTGTTGCCACCACTGATCTGGACCACCTTTTTCCAAAATATCCAAGGGTTCATCAGTTCCGTGACCAACAAGCATCGGAGCGTAGGCCGAAAAATTATTTCTCTGTAAAAATCTTCCTAATAGTCGCATATCATTAGACGTTCCTGAAAAAGAATGTAATAACAATACTGCACTAGTTCCACTGTCAAAATAAAATGGTTGTGGTCGTAAAATTTTCATTCGTAGCTCCTTATAACAAAAAACCTCCTGAGTAACTTTCAGGAGGATAAATTGCTTAGTGAGATGATAAGTAAACTAGTATCAATGAGCAAACAAAAAACAATACTAGTAAAACGTAGGTAACCTTAACCATGAAGGCTTCAAAACCACGTTTCTTCTGGTTGCTGAATAGGTCACCACCACCACCGGACAACGCATTCAAAGCATCTTGTTGCTTAGTTGGTTGCATTAATACGGCAATGATTATCAAAATGGATACTATTATCAACAATGTTTCGATAATGTTATACACCTGTAAAACCTCCGTTCATGGTGTTGAAAGCTGAAATCACTCCTAAAACAATAACATAAAAGTGGTCAAATTTCTAGTGCATACCTTGAATCAAGTCTTGCAATTTCTGAGATATTTTTGCTCGTTGACCGGCATTGACCATGAAGACGATTCGATCCCCTGCTTTGATCATTGTATCACCACGAGGAATCAATTGTCTCTCACCACGGTAAACCGCAATCACTAAAATATCTTTTGGAAAAGGAATATCACGAATGTATTTCCCATCGATCGAACTACCTTCATAAATTGGCACTTCTAATCGATCGTTAAACTTGCTGACACGATTCAAATACTCTGAATTGAGGTTCAAACGTTCTTTTAAAGCTTCATAAATTGGAGCACCATTCAATAAATCAACCACAATGTAAGCCACCAATGACAAAACAGCCAATGGCATCAAGTGCTTCAATGAGCCGACCATTTCTGTGACCAAAATAATTGCTGTAAACGGTGCTTTACCAATACAAGCAAAGTAACCGGCCATCGCAAAGATAATCAAGTTACTTTCAAAATAAATTGGCAACAAGCCAAGTTGATTCATAAAGACAGCATAAATAGCTCCGATGATAGCTCCAAGGTTCAAAATTGGTAAAAAGATTCCACCTGGAAGTCCAGAACCATAAGAAATCATCGAGAAGACAAATCTCAAGAACAACAATCCCATTAAAAATAACAAACCACCCTTGAATTTGTCCAAATTGACGATGACTTCATTACCACCACCGATAAATTGCGTATACATCATTCCCAAAGGAACAATTAAAATCAACGGGATTATTCCGTGAATATAACGTGGCAAACGAGTTTTAGCAAAAACAGCCGGCATCGACAATGTACAAATTTGATACAAGCGACCCATCAAACCTAAAATGATACCTAAAATAATCAAATGCCAATAATACTTAACTGGCAAACTAAATTGATAAGGCACTTGCAAAACTGGCTGCAAACCAAAGACATATAATGCCACCAAATTAGCACTGACTGCACTGGCTAAAGAAGTGATCCACACCATTGGTGAAAAATTATGATAAACTTCTTCCAAAACAAACATTGCTCCAGCAATTGGCGCACTAAAGGCAGCTGACAATCCGGCCGCTGCACCACTGGCGATAAGAACTCTTTGATTAACGCCTTTATTATCATGCGTTAAGTCTCCGACACCTTGACCGACAGCTGAACCTAATTGAATTGAAGGACCTTCACGACCTAAGAATAGACCTGGTCCAATACAAAGGATTCCTCCAACAAATTTTCTCCACAAAATTGACCACCAATTTAGATGCATTTCGCCACCTAATTGAGCTTCAACTTGTGGAATACCTGAACCCGATATATTGGGTTCTTTTTTGACTAAATATCCGACAAACAGTCCGATAATAATCATCAAGACTAATAACGACAAAACTAATAGAGAATTATTTCGTGCCGCAACATAAAGACCTTGATAAAACTTTAGAGAATGTGCAATCGACCAACGGAACATACTAACAAGAATTCCGGAGATAATTCCAACTAGAACTCCCTCTAAAGTCAGTCTTAACTTCTCATTATCTGTAACAGCTACTTTCATGATTCTCCCCTAAATATCTAATTTTGGCACATTGTAAATTGAAGGTGAAGTTTGATAGAAACCAGCTTCAAGAATTTCCATATCGGTTAAAATTTCTTCATCACTGACAAGTCTTGGTTTATGGTTGACCAAAGTATCGTAAACAGAATCGTAGTACAATCCATAATCACCGAGTGGTGTCTTGATTTGTTTTTCAATCCAATCCCCATTGGCATTTTGATATTTGGCGATTCCGTAATACATTGGACTATCTTCCCCAAAACCTGGTGTTCCTGGCATAATACCGGCTTTCAAGTCATTTTCTTGTTGGTCAGCACCGTATTTGATAAAGGAACCATTCATACCGTGAACGATAAATCTTGGATACTCTTTAGCAACATCAGTACTTACCTTGACCTTGGCCTTCATTTTTGAGCCATAATGTAAGTCTACATCAAAATAGTTGTCGACTGCATCCTCAACTTCAGTATTTCTGATATCGTAAACCACTTGATCAGGACGGCCAAACAAAGCTACCATGCGATCCATCAAATGGATTCCCAATCCGTAAAATTCACCTTGTTCTTTAGTACCAACATTATTGACTGTATGTGGACGATAGTAATCAATGTGTGATTCAATCTCGACAATATCTCCCAAGAATCCTTGATCAATCACTTGTTTAGCAGCCAAATAGTCCCCATCGAAACGACGATTTTGATAAGGCATAACTAAAACGCCATTGTCTTTTCCTAATTGAATCAATTCTTTAGCATGGTCCAAAGTATCAACGAATGGTTTTTCAACGATAACTGATTTTTTAGCTTCAATGACCTGTTTAGCCAATTGATAATGTGTTGAAGCTGGTGTACAAATAGTTACTAAGTCAATTTCTGGATCATTTAAAATATCATTCAAATCATTAGTGAAAATAACACCTTTTTGTTGGTAAGGTTTTGCTAATTTTTCATTGGGAGCCTTACGAGTGTAGACCGTCTTTACTTCAAAATTATCTCTAATATTTAAATATGGTAGATGATAACGGTTGGCTGATTTACCGAAACCGATAAAAGCAATTTTTAATGTCATAGAAATTCTCCTTCAATAGTTGATACTATTATTGTACAAAAAAAACAGCCCGAGGGCTGTTTTAATCAATCAATAAATAACTATTTGTTCAAGTTGTAGAAACTCTTGATACCCTTGAATTCAGCTTGGTCGCCAAGTTGATCTTCAATTCTCATCAATTGGTTGTACTTAGCAATACGGTCTGTACGGCTCATTGAACCAGTCTTGATTTGACCTGCGTTTGTAGCAACAACAAGGTCAGCAATTGTTGTATCTTCTGTTTCACCTGAACGGTGTGAAACAACAGCTGTGAAGCCTGCTTCTTTAGCCATTTCGATAGCTTCGAATGTTTCTGTAAGTGTACCGATTTGGTTAAGCTTGATAAGGATTGAGTTTGAAACTCCCATTTCAATACCCTTCTTCAAGTAGTCTGTGTTTGTAACGAACAAGTCATCACCAACAAGTTGTACTTTCTTACCAAGTTTAGCAGTAACTTTTTGCCAGTCTTCCCATTCGTTTTCGTCGATAGGATCTTCGATTGTAACAACTGGGTACTTTTCAACGATACCATCAAGCAAGTCGATAAATTCGTCTGTTGAAAGAACAGCACCATTTTCGCCTTCACCTTTTAGTTCGTACTTGTGTGTTTCAGCATTGTAGAATTCTGATGATGCACAGTCAAAACCAATAGCAACATCGTCACCAGGCTTGTAACCTGCTTTTTCAATAGCTTCAACCAAAATCTTGAAAGGAGCTTCGTTGTTTTCAAGGTCAGGAGCGAAACCACCTTCGTCACCAACAGCTGTGTTCAAGCCACGGCTTTCAAGAACAGCTTTTAGTGAGTGGAAAGTTTCTGAACCCATACGTACGGCTTCACGCATTGATTTTGCACCAACAGGCAAGATCATGAATTCTTGGAAGTCAACGTTGTTATCAGCATGCTTACCACCATTGATAACGTTCATCATAGGTGTTGGCAATACGTGAGCGTTAGGACCACCAAGGTATTCGTACAATGGAAGACCTAATTCGTCAGCAGCAGCACGAGCAGCAGCAAGTGAAACACCAAGAATAGCGTTAGCACCCAAAGTACCCTTGTTTGGTGTACCATCAAGATCGATCATAGCTTGGTCAATAGCACGTTGGTCAGTAACGTCCATGCCGATAACCTTTTTAGCAATCTTGTCGTTTACGTTAGCAACGGCTTTAAGAACACCCTTGCCACCAAAACGTGATTTGTCGCCATCACGTAATTCAACAGCTTCGTGTTCACCAGTTGAAGCACCTGAAGGAACAAGTGCGCGGCCAAAGCCACCTAGTTCAGTATATAGTTCAACTTCAACAGTTGGGTTACCACGTGAATCAAGAACTTCACGGCCTAAAATATCAGTAATTACAGACATATTTTAAAAATCTCCTTTATGGTTTTAATACAGATTAATTTTAACCTTTTTTGCTACTAAAATAAATAACTTAATGAAAGTAAATTATTTATTGAAGTTAGCTAATGCGATATATGATTCTGGATCCATTGATGCACCACCAACAAGTCCACCATCAATATCTTCTTTAGCCATCAATTCTTTAACGTTAGCAGGTTTAACTGAACCACCGTAAAGAATACGTACTTTGTCAGCTGTGTCATTATCGTACAAGCTAGCAATCTTTTCACGGATTACGTGAACCATTTCTTGTGCTTGATCAGCAGTAGCAGTCTTACCAGTACCGATAGCCCAGATTGGTTCATAAGCGATAACTGATTTAGCTAAGTCATCAGCAGAAATGCCTTTAACAGCATTTTCGATTTGACCTGTTACCCAGTCTTCTGCCTTGCCGGCTTCACGTTGTTCTAGTGTTTCACCACAGCAGATGATAGGTAGCATGTTGTTCTTCAAGATAGCCTTAGCTTTCTTGTTGATGTCTTCGTCAGTTTCTTTGAAGTATTGTCTTCTTTCTGAGTGACCGATGATTACATAATCAACGCCCATTTCATCAAGTGCCTTAGGTGAAGTTTCACCAGTAAATGCACCAGCATCTTCAAAGTATGAGTTTTCAGCAGCAGTCTTCAATGGTGTACCCTTTGCTCCTGCAACAAGAGTTGTAAGATCAATAGCTGGAGCACCGATGATTGTTTCTACGCCAGATTCTGGCAACTTGCCTTTGATACCGTCTAAAAATTCTTGGGTTTCTTTAGGATTTTTGTTCATCTTCCAGTTACCCGCAATAATAGGTGTACGCATAAAATTAGTTCTCCTCATGAAAAATAATTATTTATCTGAAATTGAATCGATACCAGGTAATACTTTACCTTCTAGGTATTCTAGTGAAGCACCACCACCAGTTGAGATGTGTGTTAGCTTATCAGCAATACCAAGACTCTTAGCAGCAGCAGTTGAGTCACCACCACCAACGATAGTAATAGCATCTGACAAGTTACCCATAGCACGTCCAACTTCTAGTGTACCTTCAGCAAACTTGCTCATTTCGAATGCACCCATTGGTCCGTTCCATACAACAGTCTTAGCACCCTTTAGAGTGTCTTGGAACAACTTAACTGTCTTAGGTCCGATATCAAGAGCCATTTCATCATCAGGAATATCAACGCCATCAGTTGTAGTAGCATCAGCGTCATTTGAGAATTCTTTAGCAACGATGTGGTCTACAGGAAGAACGATCTTGTCGCCAGCTTTTTGAAGGAGGTCTTTAGCTAGTTCAACTTTGTCTTCTTCGAATAGTGACTTACCAATCTTGTGGCCTTGAGCAGCTAAGAATGTATAAGCCATACCACCACCGATTAAGATGTGGTCTGATTTTGGAATTAAGTTTTCAATAACACCGATCTTATCTGAAACCTTAGCACCACCAAGGATTGTTACGAATGGGTGTACAGGATTGTCAACGGCGTTACCTAAGAACTTGATTTCCTTTTCCATTAAGAAACCAGCAGCAACGGGTTTGCCAGCAGCCTTCATAGCTGTTGAGATACCAACGTTTGAAGCATGTTTTCTGTGGGCTGTACCGAAAGCATCATTGATAAATACGTCACCAAGTGATGCCCAGTATTCGCCAAGTTTAGGATCGTTCTTGCTTTCACGTTTACCGAAATCATTATCGATATCTTGGAAACGTGTGTTTTCCATAAGTAGAATGTCGCCATCGTTTAATTCGTTGATAGCATCTTCAAGTTCTTTACCTTCGTTAACAGGTACGAACTTAACTTTCAAACCACTTAATTCTTCAAGTTTAGCAGCAACTGGCTTCAATGATAAAGCTTTCTTGTCTTCGTCACTCTTAATACGACCCAAGTGAGATAGCAAGATAACCTTTCCACCATGTTCTGAAACATATTTGATTGTTGGGATAGCACCAACGATACGGTTAGTATCGCCGACAACACCATCTTTGATAGGAACGTTGAAATCAACACGCATCAAGACTTTTTTGTCTTTTACGTCAACGTCAGAAACAATAAGTTTTGCCATTATAAATCCTCCGATATTTTCCTTAAAAAAAGGCGGAAGGAGTTATCCTCCCTCCGCCAATTTAAAACACTAAATTAGGTTTTTTGATTACTATTTTAGATTAATGAATTAGTCTAATGTAGCAAATTTTTCAAGTGTACGAACCATTTGTGCAGTAAATCCTGATTCGTTATCGTACCAAGCAACAGTCTTTACAACTTGGGCGTCACCTGAACCAACAATTTGTGTTTGTGTTGGGTCAAAGATTGAACCGAATGATGTACCGATAACATCTGATGATACGATTTCGTCATCATTGTAACCGAATGAAGGGTTGTTGTCTGTGTACTTCTTGATTGCATCGTTAACTTCGTCAACTGTAACTTCTTTGTTAAGAGTTGCAACTAATTCAGTAACTGAACCTGTGATAACTGGAACACGTTGTGCATGTCCATCAAGCTTACCTTTCAAGTCAGGAACAACTAGACCTAGGGCCTTAGCAGCACCAGTTGAGTGAGGGATGATGTTTGCAGCAGCAGCACGTGCAGCACGAACATTACCTTTACGTTCTGGACCATCTTGAAGTTTTTGTGTAGCTGTGTAAGCATGGATTGTTGTCATTGTACCAGCTTTAATACCGAATTCTTTGTTTACGGCATTTGCTAGAGGTGCAAGACAGTTTGTTGTACATGAACCAGCTGAAGCGATCTTAACGTCGTTTGTTAGGATGTCATCGTTAACACCATAAACAACTGTAGGCATGTCACCTGATGGAGCTGAGATCAATACACGTTTTGCACCGGCATCCAAGTGAGCTTGTGCTTTGTCTGCTGATGTGTAGAAACCAGTACATTCAAGAACGATGTCAACACCGTCGTTTGCAACCCATTTAAGGTCTGCAGCATTCATTTCAGCATATACAGGAATTGTCTTACCGTCAACAACGATAGCATTGTCAGCAGCTGAAATCTTGTCGATTTCGAAGTTACCATGAGCTGTATCATACTTCAATAGGTGAGCAAGCATAGCAGGTGAAGTTAAATCGTTAATTGCAACAACTTCCAAATCTGTCTTGCCAGCTGCTTGAAGTGCAGCGATACGGCGGAATGCCAAACGACCGATACGGCCAAATCCATTAATACCAACTTTTGTAGTCATACAAAAATTCCTCCTTCAGGAAATCAAAAAAATATTATTTTAAAGGGTTATCCCTTAAAATCAACTTTGAGGCACCCTCATCAGTAATCAGTATAGTATGATGAGGTGCGTTTTTCATATATGATTGAATTGCTTTGGCCTTACTTTGACCACCGGCGATTGCAATCACATATTTTATTTTATCAAGGTCCCGGACGTGAAGTCCAATCCTAGGTACCTTATATACAAGTTTACCACTTTGATCGAAGAAATCTCCAAAAGCTTCTGAAACAGCCTCACCATTATCGATGATTTTTTGTTCCTTAGCCGAAAGATTTCGACGCTCTGCCATGACACTTGCAGTTCCGATGCTGTGAATAACAACATCACTTCTATATATTAGTTCAAGAACCGACTTAATTGAAGTCTCTTTTTGCAAAGATTCAAAACTTTTTTCGCTAATGTCCTCTGGAAGGTACATAGCCCGGTACTGGCCTTGCGTTCTTAAAGCCATCTCTGCACAGACACTGTTTGCCTGAATCGTAACTGACTCACCTACTCCACCGCGAGCTGGTAAGAAAACCAACTTACGATTTTTCGATAAATCAGGTGAAAGATTACGTGCAACTTGTGCCAACGTACTACCACCAGTCACAGAAATCATTGACTGACCATTTGGCAATACTGATCCTAAGAGTTGATTAAGTCTTCTACCAAACGAATCGACTACCCGATACTGCTTATCTGCATTACCTGGTAAAACAATACAACGACTAATTCCTAGCTTTTCACTCAAGCGTTTCTCCAAAATAGCTGTACCTTGATAATCCGCTAAAACATTCGTCAAACGAATTACTACATCGCTACCTGTATGTGTTAGAGACATCCCAGATTTTGAAGAAACAATCAAGCCTTGCTTTCTTAATAAATCAGTCTCAGTTCTTAATCCACGTTCAGTAATATTAAGATCATCAGCTAATACTCTGCGCCCAACAGGCTCCATTAATGAGATACTCTGAAGTATTTTAAATCGCTTTTCCAGAGTTTTAATGAAGTCTGGGGCAACTAAATCCAGCAATTCTAAATCTTCATTATTAGTCATTTGATATACTCCATGGGACAACCATCGTCCCTGTATGTCTGTTTACGACCCATGTACTCAAAAAATAAAAGCCCGGATGAATCATTCCATCTCTTAAGCACAGTTATTAGTATAAACTCTCTTGTGAAAAATTCAAGTGAAATGATTACAAAAAGTCCAATTAATAATATTTTTTTTGACATTTACTTTTTATACAGAGATGCGATAGAATTAAACAGTAATGCGCCGCTAGTGTAATGGATCGCACACAGGATTCCGGTTCCTGGAATGTGGGTTCGACTCCCACGTGGCGCATTTTTTGTTTCACAAACTTTTGACAAAAAATGTTGAATTATCAACATGTATAAGATTCAACAAGAATATTATTATATGAAAAGAGAGTAATACTTCGTGTTTTATAGCGGAATATTACCCTCTTTTTAGTTTCTACGACTACTAAAAATGAAATGTCTTAACGTTTGATTAAAAGCTTCTGGAATCTCGGCCATAATGTCATGCCCACAATTATCCAAAACGATATTAGTTATTTTCTCATTTTGCGCTAAGTAATCTCCAAATCGATAATCAAAGTAAGGACTTTGCTTGGCGACTACGATACTTATACGTTTACTACTATTTAATAGTGAATTGCGCCAATCCTGTTTGAAATGATCTTCTAACAGAACTAAATTTTGTTTTCTATCAAATGGATAAAGACTCCGAACTTTATTTAACAACAAAGCTACTTGGTAATTTAACCCATGTAAAGTTTCATGATTTTTACTTGGCAGTGAAATTTTTTCTTTAAAATTATCGGCAGTAAAGTTTTCAAAACCATATTTCCAATCTGAATCATTGAGCATTTTGGGAGATTGATCGATTGCTAGAACCGATTTAACGTTAGAATATTTTTTCAAATAAGCATAACAGACACTTGCTCCCATCGAATGACCAATTAAAATTGGTTTTTGAAGTTTTAAATATTCAATCAAATTAGCTAAATCATCAGTTAATCGTTCAATCGTCAAATTATTTTGGGTACGTTGGGATTTGCCATGATTTCGATGATCATAAGTAATCACTCGACAATTCATCCCTACTAAGTAGTCAATTTGAGCTTGCCAAATTTCTTGATAGCCACCAAAACCTTCTACTAAAATAACTGGTTGACCGACACCAAAACTTTGAAAATTAATTTTTATTCCATCGTTAGTTAAAAATTCCATTGTTCTCTCCTCAAAAAAAGATAGACCAAAACGGCCTATCTTTTTTATTTATTCCAAGGATTTTTTACCAAAATTGGATCAGATAAAGTTTTCATCATTATAGTAGATTTTGACTGACTATATTCCTCTAATGAAAAACCATTGTTACCTTGGATAACTTGTAGATCAGCGTGAACTCCGAATTGGTTCAACTTCTTTAGCAGATTCCTAGCGCCCTCACGACTAATCGGACCATTCGGTTTCCAAACTAGATCCAAATCACTGGTCATTTTGGCTGAATTAGTTTTTGTTGCTAATTCAAAGCCAACGCTACCACTGATTCCCCATTTATATTCTTGTAGAATTTTTGCCACTGCTGGTAAAGCTTTAACGGCTGGCAACATTTTGCGCTCATCAGAAATATTTTGCCAAGCTTTTTCAGAAACTAATTGATAAGGTGTAATGACCTCTTTAATATCTGAATCCAAGACAAAAGTAGCAAAACGTTGTTCTCTTTTAATTCCTCTAATACCGACAGGAATCTTACCATCGACTATTTCGCTACGACGAACCACGACCGTCAACGAATCAGGAAAAATATCCTGTGCCCATTTGGGTAGTTCGTCAGTAATCAAATCATTAATCGATGAAATTTTTAGTAAATCATGTGGTTCTACTTTGACCATTCTTCATCCACTAGTTTTCTAACTTGTAGAGTTGATTTACGGCCACTAGCTTTAGCAATTTCTGTTTGATAACGGAAGTGCAAGCTTGTGTCACCATCTAAACTGTCGATAGCTTGATTGATCAATTCTTTGATCTTATCAACATTTTCGTCAGTTGCTTCCCATGAACCGATACCTTTAACTAGTTTGTACAAAGCACCAAGTTTTTCATAGTTGTCAATATCGTAAGCCATAGCAGGAACATGCTTAGTAGCTTCTTCCAATTCGGTAATTGTTCTTTGAGTAATACGAGCAGCACTAGCCTTTGACATAGCTTGGATAGTAATTGAATCATCATCTAAGGCGATCATTCTATTAGATTGCAAACCATGAGCTAGGAATCCACCAGATACAGCGTCTCCAGGAATAAAGTCAATTACTGGATGACCAGCTTGTCTAGCTTTAGCGTATGCGGCAGCACTTGAACCAAGAGCTACGTGAATACCGATCAATTCTTCTTGATAACCATAAGCTTGACTAGGTACATCAACGACTAAAACGATTGGACGTTTAACGTCTTTATCCTTATCTTCAGCGACGATTTGGTTAACGATACTTGCAACAGCAAATCCTTCTTGAAGACCGACTTCACCTTCACGAACACGTGGGAACTTGTTGTCAGCATCTGGAACGATAGCAATAAATTCTTTACCATCTTTTTGAGCGTGCAAAACAGTTGAAACAGGACTAGTAGCATTTTTAATACCAGTCAATTTTTCAAACCATAAACGACCACGGCTCTTAGTACCAGCTTTTTCACCTGCAACGGCAGCTGGAATCGTATGCTTAGTAGCAACAACTGACTTAAACAACTTGTTATAAGAATCGATATCTAACTTCTTGCTCAAATCTAATTTATCTAACAAGCTCAAGTAAAAGTCGACATTTTCAGTTCTATGAGCATCTTTTTTAGTCTTGATTTCGTTAATGATACTTTCCTTAATGCTATCAACACTATCATCAACTACTTCGTCAACTAAGTCAGTAGCTTGACGTTGTTTAGTTCCTAAAGTATCCCAGATCAAATCTTTATCGCTGGAATCAAATTCACGAACGCCAGCTTCTTGTTCGATAACTTCGGGACCATTCAAAGCAATTCTGGCCTTGTTAGTAGCAATCAAATAAGAAAGAATTGATGCAGTAATTGACATACCACCGAATGATCCAACACGACCGGGTACTAAACCAATAACGGGAACAAATTTCTTCAAAGCGATAACAACGTTTTGAATTTCTGAAATTGATAACAAACCGTAGTTAGCTTCTTGAAGACGAACACCACCAGTATCCAAAACGATAATTGGATAAATAGTGTTACCATTCTTGTTTTCTTCGAGTACTTTTTCTAAGGCTGCAACAATTTTGGCACCACTGACTTCACCGATACCACCACCTTGGAATTTACCTTCGATTGAAACTACTAAAACTTGATTACCTTCGATTTTTCCACGCATCAAGACGATTCCATCATCACTTTCAGGAACAATGTCTTGAGGTTCAAGATGTGGCGAGATCATATCGTCAAGAGGTCCAACGATTTCTCTAGCAGTATTTGCATCTAATAATGAAAGCGCACGTTCACGCGCATGTAATTCAACAAAACTATTTTTCATCTTTTAGTTCCTCCAATGCTTGAGTTAAACGAAGATTAACTACCCCTGGTGTGGAACCAAAGTCATTGATCTCAATATTAGCTTGGATTGGATATCTGTCGAAGAAACGTTTCAAAACATTTCCCCAAACTTCTTTGAAGCCGTCACTACCAGTTACGATATTAACTTCTGTTTCTTTATCTGTGGGTCTGAAAATAACTTCAAGGTCACCTGATGCAACTACCCCAACGTGTACGGGTTTGGAAATAGCATCTTTGGTATCGAAGTTAAAATGTAATTTTTCCATATTTATCTCCATTTCTACTTCAAATGTTTTAAAAAATAACTTGCAGCAAACAAATCAGCACAACCACCGGGTGAAATATTATGTTCTCGTGTAAAATCATTTAGTTTTTCAAACTGTGGGTTATTTAGGATATTTCTAGGATCAACTGCTATTTGAGTTGAAAGATTTTGAAAATCACGTAAGACATTTAAATTACTACGATAAACGATATTGGTATCATCGACGTTACTGTATAAAACGAGCAAGCGTCTCATCCAGGTATCAAAATCATCCAACTGTGGCTTAAAAGCTAAAGCTTTAGCTAGATTAGGAAAGCCATTTTGAGCTTCTCCCTTAGCTCCAGTCAAAGCATACTTTTGCTTCGTAACTGCACCATGAGTCTTTTTAGGGATGACATTCTTATCTGGCAAACGTGATAAATCTTTAGCTGTTAGTAGAATCGTTTCTATATTCTTAGTTTGTTGACTACTGATAGCACTGATCAATAAACCCATACTCCAAATAGCACCTTTATGTGTATTGACGCCATTAGTTGCCTGAAACATATCTTTTTCAGCAATGCGACCGATTCGACCGATTTCTTCACGTAATGGCAAAGCAATTGGTTGTCGATAAGATTTCTCAGCAATTTCTACGAAACTATCTAATAAACTATCAGCTGACTTATAAAATAGTTTCCAATCCATATCGGTATGTGAACCATTTGAATAAGTATCAACTAATCCCGGTTTAGGTGAAAAGCTAACTTCCCACTTCAGTGCTGCTACTGCTTGTTGTGCTAGTTGTAAAAACTTAGTTTCAATCATTAATTATGACCAACTTCTGAATTTTGCGGGTGGATTGTAAAGTCCATCAGACCATTTAACTAGATCATCCATGTTTTGAGCTGCAAGAAGTGATCTCTTAGCTTGACCACGTTGAACACCTAAGTCTTCAGGAAGAGCTACGATACCACGACGACGAAGATCAGCTAATTGCTTAGGATTACTTCTCAAGCCAACTGGTGTAACACCGGCGATAGCTTCAATAGCAGCTTGTCTTTCGGCCATACTGTCAGTCTTGTAAAGATAAGCGATACCTTCTTCAGTTACGATGTGAGTTGTATCTTCGCTATAAATCATAATTGGAACATTAGCTAATTTGGCTTCTTTTTGAACTTCTTCAGCATCCAAATGATCAACAAAGACAGGTTTCTTATTTGAACCGAAAGTTTCAACCATTTGAACAACTAATTTTTGACCTTTACCTAGTGGATCATCATCGGGACGAAGACTTTGCCAAGCTGGTGTTGAGTGACGACGTCCATGTGGATTACTACCCATATTAGGAGCTCCACCAAATCCAGATAAACGACCATTAGTAACTGTTGATGAGTTACCGTATTTATCGATTTGAAGTGTTGAACCAACGAACATATCCAAAGCATATTGACCAGCCATTTGACCAAAGGCACGGTTTGAACGCATTGTTCCATCTTTACCGACGAAGAAAATGTCAGGACGATGAGCAATGTAATTTTCCATTCCGACTTCTCCACCGAAACTGTGGATAGTTTTGACCCAGCCACTTTCAATAGCAGGGATCAAAGTAGGTGTAGGGTTAACTTCCCAATTAGGAACAATCTTACCTTTTAGTCCAAGTTGTTCACCATAAGTAGGTAGTAACAATTCGATAGCGGCAGTATTAAAACCAACACCATGGTTAACTGTTTGGACATTGTGTTTTTCATAAATACCACGAATAGCCATCATACCCATTAAGATTTGTAATTCAGTAACATTTTGAGGGTCACGTGTAAATAATGGTTCCAATTGATAAGGTTCATCAGCAGGAACAACGATGTCGACCCAATCACCAGGAATATCAACACGAGGAACTTTGTCAACGACTTCGTTAGCTTGAACGATTACGATACCATCCTTGAAAGCAGCAGCTTCAACAATAGCTGGTGTTTCTTCAGTATTTGCGCCTGTGTAAAGATTACCGTCGTGGTCTACTTTATCAGCAGCTACTAAAACGACATTTGGAATCAAGTCAACATATAGACGAGCGTACAATTCAAGATAAGTATGAATATCGCCGACTTCCATTGTTCCATCAGCAATCATTTGAGAAATTCTTGTACTTTGAGGTCCCGCAAATGAGAAATCCAGTTTCTTAGCGATACCTGTTTCAAAAATATCCAAATGTTCTGGACGTGACACACTGGACATGATCATGTGTAGGTCATGAACCTTTTGTGGGTCAACTGAAGCTAAAACTTTTGACAAGAAACTAGCTTGCTTTTGGTTATCCCCTTCCAAAACGACCTTGTCGCCTGGTTTAATAACACTTTCTAATAATTCTTTAGCATTTTGAGTTTTAACAAATTTGCCATCGAGCATTGATGCAATACTGTCTAATTTGGCAGCTTTGGCATCACGATTTTGAGTCCAACTTCTTTTAGCCATCAATTATCCTCTTTTCCATTTTTCTAACAAAAATTGAATATCATCAAGGCTCATATTATCCATGGTGATAGTTCGAAAATCTGGGAACTTACTTTTGACTAACTTCGTAAAAGTATGCCCCGGTTTTATTTCTAATGCTGTATCAACACCTAATTCTTTAGCAACATCCATCATGGTATCCCAGTAAACGGGATGAACTAAATTATTGATCATGTCATATTTGACACCGTCAACTTTTCTAATCGCGTGACCATTATAATTTGCTAAATAGATGCTTTGGGGATCGTTCAAAGAAACCTTTGCCAATTCTTTTTCTAGGACATCAGCAACAGATTGCATCAAAGGTGAATGTGATGGAACTGGGACTTTCAATAGAACCGTTTTTTGTGCGTTATTATTTTTAGCCAGTTCCAAGACCTTCTTGATTCCCTTGAGAGAACCAGAAATAACCGTCTGTAATTCTGAATTCTGATTAGAAGTAAAGACTGGTTGAGTTTCGTTATTAACTTGGTCAACCAAATTAGTAACTTCTTTTCTAGTTAAACCAACAATTGCTCCCATTCCATAGCCACTTGGATACGATTCTTGCATCTTTTGCGAACGAATATAAACAATTTTAATTGCGTCGTCTTCACTGATAACGCCACTAGCAACTCCTGCCGCAAAGATACCTAAAGAATGTCCCGCTACTACATCTGGAGTTTGACCGATTTTCTTTAGTTGCCTGATATTAAACAATTGCAAAATCAAAATTCCTAATTGAATCTGAATCGAATCTTGATAAGCCTGTTCATCGTCAGTCAATTCAACACCAGTCAATTCTTTTACTTTCTCAAGCATTGATTCTGGTACGTCTTTTAACATTCCACTTCTCTGACCACCTTGGCCGGGAAAAATCCATAATACAGAAATAATTATCCACCCCCATCAAATCCTTTTTATTGATCTCACAAGTTCAGTATATGAAATGATTGATAACATGTATAATATAGAAAAAGCATAATACTTAACCATTTGGTTATATAAGAGGTGTTAATTTTGAATATCAATCAGCTGAAATACTTCGTCGTCGTTGCTAACCAAGAAAGCATTACCAAGGCTTCCAACATCTTGTACGTTTCTCAGCCAGCTGTCAGTAAGATGATCAAGCAATTAGAGGATGAACTAGAAACTAAATTATTCGATCGAACTGGTCGGACTCTTAAACTCAATCGTTCTGGAAAGCTATTTTATAGTTATGTTAACGATAGCTTGGAAGAACTTGATCGTGGCATCAACGCCGTTAAAGGTGGTCCCGATAAAGTCGAACATCCCATTTCTCTATTAATGGAAGTAGCTTCACCATTTATTCCGGCCATCGTTTCAACTTTTAAACAAAAATTCCCTAACGTTAGATTGAATATTGCTCAACATAACGTTAGGGAAACAGATTTCAAACAGTTTGACTTTATCATTACTACTAAACCATTAGAGGGTTTAACCAACGTACCGGTTCTAAAAGAGGAAATACTCGTTGGCTGGAACATTAATTATGGATATAGTAAACAGTTCGTTAAACCAAAAGATTTAAGAGGTGAAAAAATAATCGGCTTGTCCAAGAATAATCCTTTACGCTTAACAATTGATAACTACTTCAATAAGCGTGATATTACTTTGGATTACATGTACGAAGCTGACGACCCAGCAACCGTTCGGGGTTTGATTGAAGCAGGAATTGGTTTGAGTTTCATCCCTTCAGTTACTTGGCAAACGATTGAGCCACGGGTTCAACTCGCAAGACTTTCTCCTGACCCATTGCAACGGACTATTTATCTCAGTTCTCCTTATGGAGTTCTCAATGGTATCAAGCGCGAAATCAGTAATGAATTAATCATGATTTTCTTAGATTTTCAAAATTTTGAATTAAAAATATAGTTGCATTTTATTCTGAATGCGCTTATATTGAATCTAAGTTTCCTTTTGTTGATCTCACAAATTTACAAGAGGAGTGTTTCACATGAAAATAAAAAAAGACACTACAAGCCCGGCTGACATTGGTGATTACATGAAGGTCTTTGCTTGTACTGCCGTTATGATGCAGACCGTATTGAGTCTAGTTCTTGCAACTAGTCCGACTTATAACTATCAAACACCAATTGGTATTATTTATAACTTAGTTAAGTTCACTGCTCCAGCCTTTATTTTTGGTATCTTGTATACCACGACTAGAACGACTAACCAAAATACCTTGGCTAATTATGGTGGCTATATGAAAAAACAATGGTCTGCTCTTTTTGTACCCACGATTTGGTGGACTCTAGCTTACTTACTGATCATGCCAAATGTTCAACAAATCAACCAATATCACAACGTTGGCTCATTTCTTTGGCATTTTATCAATGGTAATGCCGCACCACATTTGTGGTATAACACGATGATGTTACAATTCATTATTTTAATGCCATTCTTCTGGATGCTAGCCCGCTTTGTCAAAAACAACTCTAAACGTGGAATTTGGACTTTAGTTATCACAGTTGTCTTTTTTGCAGCTTGGATTGGTTTCTATGATTTAGAAGTCTTCCATGGACCTCATGAACAAAGTTGGTATTTACTCGATCGAATTTTTATTAGTTTTGTTATTTACGGAATCTTTGGAGTTCTATCGTGGATGTTTAGAGACAAACTAGAAAAGTTTTTAAAGAAGTCTTTTCCTATTTTAGTAATTCTCTTCGTAGTTGTCTTTTACTGGACTAATAAAGAGCTCTTTAATTTCGGTTATCCTGTCAGTTTAGCTAATGCACCTTATTACAAACCTTCGATGACCTTATACGCCTTATTAGTTATCGGATTGGTCGCAACTTTGGCTATCAGACATATCAATACTAATTCCAAAGCTCTACCAGTATTCCATTTTCTAGCAACTTATGCTTACCGTGCTTACTTGTCTAACGTCTTCTGGCTACAAATCATTTGGCGTTTAGGTGGTAAAAATTTAGTAGATGTTAATCCTATCTTAGCCATTATTGTTTGCTATTTATTAACCTGGATACTATCATTTGCTTCTGCATATACATTTCATATCATTTGGTCAAAAATCAAAGATTCTTTACCAAGAAAACGTGTTCAAGAGTCAACTGAATAAATATTTTTATTTATCAAGCTTAGTTTGTTGACCCGATACACATTGTATGCTAAATTAGCACTGTGCTATTAAGAGTGCTAATTAAAAACAGGAGGCATTTTATGTTAGTTCCTACAGTTATTGAACAAAGTTCACGTGGCGAACGTGCCTATGATATTTACTCAAGATTATTAAAAGACAGAATCATCATGTTATCTGGTGAAGTTAACAGTCAAATGGCAAACACTGTCATTGCTGAACTACTTTTCCTTGATGCTCAAGATTCAGACAAGGATATTTCCATGTACATCAACTCACCTGGTGGTTCAGTTACCGACGGATTAGCTATCATGGATACTATGAATTTCGTTAAATCTGATGTTCAAACAATCGCAACTGGTTTAGCTGCCTCAATGGGTAGTGTCTTGTTGTCATCAGGTACAAAAGGCAAACGTTTTGCCCTACCAAATTCAACTGTCCTCATTCACCAACCATTAGGTGGTGCTCAAGGTCAACAAACAGAGATTGAAATTGCTGCCCAAGAAATCTTGAAGACAAGAAAGAGATTAAATCACATTTTGGCTGACAACTCAGGTCAAACATTTGAAAAACTTCAAAAGGATACTGATCGTGATAACTACATGACAGCCCAAGAAGCTAAAGACTATGGTTTGATTGATGAAATCATGACAAACAAAGCTGACAAATAATCTTTTATAAAAATCTTCCTTTATCCGTTTTGGATAAGGGAAGATTTTTTTGCTTCAATGCGTTTATTCCCTCTTATAATTAAACTGATTTGGAGGTAAAAATGACTATCTTAAAACATTTAGATCAAAATTCTCCTGCAGTTCAATATTTGATTCAAAAAGATAAACACCTCGCTAAAGTCATTCAAATGGTGGGTCCAATAAATTACCAATTACAAACTGATGCCTACGCCTTTTTAGTCAGCCAAATCATTGAACAAATGCTTTCAAAAAAAGTCGCCAAAGTTTTGACTGCTCGTTTAACAAATGAATGTGCTGGAAAGATTTGCCCAACCACCATTCAATACTTGTCTGATGAACAACTATTAAGTATTGGTATCTCACACTCTAAAGTTCACTACATTCAAAATTTAACGGAAGCAATTTTAACAAATAAAATAAACTTCTCAGATTATTTGCAAATGTCAGATACACAAGTTATCGACAGCTTAACCACAGTCAAGGGTATCGGTATTTGGTCAGCAAAGATGTTCCTGATTTTTTCATTAAATCGACCAGATATTTTACCTTTTGAGGATGTCGCTTTTTTACAAAGTTACAGTTGGGTTTATAAAACTCATAATTTCAAAAAAACAGCTGTCGAGAAAAAATGTTACAAGTGGCATCCCTATGCATCTATCGCTAGTAGGTATATGTATCAAGCAAAAAATCTAGGCTTAACTAAAAATACTTTTCATTTATACAAAAAATAGCCCTGAAAGCGCTGTATTACGGGCATTGTGTTGGACAGCTTTTTTTATTTAGACTATCCTTTATTTGGTATTAGATTTTACAAAGAAGGGATATTTTTATGAATAAGGGTGAAATTCAAAATAGCCTAGCTCGGAAGTTATTCATCATAACTTTGCTATCAGGAACTTTCACAATGTCGATCAGTCAGTCATCACTTTCAACTGCTTATCCAACATTGATGAAATTCTTCGGTGTCACGGCACCAACGATTCAATGGTTAACAACTGGTTTTATGTTGATCATGTGTATCATGATGCCTATCAGTCCTTGGCTATTAAATAATTTTTCATTTAAGAAAATCTTTTTAAGCGTGGTCGGAATTTTTGCGCTAGGTACATTGATCATTATTACAGCTCAAAACTTTCCGATGGCTATGCTTGGTAGAGCTTTAGAAGCTATTGGTGTTGGAGTCTTGTTTCCATCGTTTCAATCAGTTTTATTGACCATCACACCTGAAAACAAACGTGGTTCAACTATGGGGTACGCAGGTTTGGTCATGGGATCTGCTTTAGCCAGTGGTCCAATTATTTCCGGTATTGTTTTAAACTTTTTGAAATGGCAAGGATTATTCGTCATCTTCTTGCTGATTATGATTGTTATCTTTATTAGCGGACTATTTTGTATTAAAGACGTTATGCCTCGTCATAAGGCTAGTTTGGATTTAATTTCAACTATTTATTTGCTTGGTTTGATTGGCTTGCTATATGTTGTCAACCAAGCTGGAGCTACGAAGAGTTTTAGTACTAATTTAATAATTCTTCTAGTAATCAGTATTATTTTGACTGGTCTCTTCATTCACCGTCAATTGACTAAAAAAGAACCACTACTCGATTTGAAAGTTATGAAAAACTTCAATTTTGATTTGGCTGTTCTTTTAACTGGTTTTTCATATATTTCATTGATTGTTGTCACAATTATTTATCCACTTTATTATCAAAACGTTTTGCACGTTTCAGTTTTGAAATCAGGTTTAGCACTAGTTCCACCAGCTATCGTCTTGAGTATTTTGAATCCATTGACTGGTAAATTAGCTGATAAAATTGATTTCAAAGCTACTTTAATTAGTGGTATGTCAATGATTGTCGTTGGTTGGTTCTTGTTGTTCGTACTTCACTTCAAGTTAAGTATGTTCCCAATGATTTTGATTGCCATTTTAATTGAAGGTGGAAATGCCTTCGTTATGATGCCTGCAACCACACTTGGTGGTAATTCCTTACCGGAAGATTTGATTCCCCATGGAACAGCTATCATTACAACAGTACGTCAATTATTAGGATCTCTTGGTGTTAGTTTAGCTACTTTGATCTTAGTAATCACTAATGAAAACCACCACTTACCTGCTAACAACGGTTTAATTGGTTATCAAAGAGTCTTCGCTTTCTTCTTCGCAATGGCAATTCTTGGATTTATCTTTGCCCTTTTGATCAAGAACAAGAAGACTGATAAATAATAATTTAGTTCATGACTTTGGTCGTGAGCTATTTTTTTGTTTTCAATAATTGAAGTATAATTAAGGTCTGGATTATTTATTTATAGGAGAAATATTTTGGACTCAAAAAATAACTCACACAAGCAAACTATCTTTATTGCATTATTCTTTTTTATCATTTTATTAGTTTGGACTATTTGGCAATTTCATTTTAATTATATGATTTCGCTCTACGATACTTTTTTCCATTCAGAGCGAATCTATGAAATTAGACTAGCCTTCCAACAACATCAATTGCCTAGTTGGGTCAATTTCAATAGTTTCTTTAATACTGGTCAGGCCATCAATGGAATGTATCCGGACATTACTTTATGGCCGTTTGTCTTTTTGACTAACTTCTTAACGCCGATTCATCAGATCATTGCCATTAAAGCTCTTATTGCTGGACTCGGATTTATTGTGACCTTCTTGTCCGTAAATAAACGTTTCGACAGCCGTAACGCCGTTTTAGCAGCAACAATTTTTACACTCTCAGGTTCAGTCTTAAAAGACCTTGTCAATGAAATGCAGACGGGTACTGCTTTAGTGATGATTTTTGCCTTTCCAATCTTTTTTACGCTCAAAGAAGCCATTGAAAGTGAAAAAATCGATCCACCTTTGATCATTAAAACTGCTCTATTGATGTTTTGGGTCATCGGTTCACACCTACTCAGTGCCGTTGTTATTACGATAGTGACAGGGATATTTTTGATTATTAACACTATTATCAAGAAAAATTATTTAGCTTGGCTCAATTTGATTATTGCAGCCGGACTCACTATTATCCTCTGTGCGCCAATTTTATATCGACTAATGAAAATCACGCAGACTGGATTATTGTCACCGTTTGGATTAGGACACGTCGACAGTCTCAGTCTTTGGAAAATTTTTTGGACTTCACGTTGGAACACTAAATCGACGATTTCTTGGCTTTCAATAATTTTATTGTTGATCGTAATTTTCAAATTCAATCGCCAAAAATTAAGACAATTACTACCTTGGATCAGTGTCGAAGTAGTTTTGATCTTACTTTCTAGCAATATCGTTCCTTGGAACTTATTAGGAAAATTACCGATTATCAATAACTTCCAAAACGCCGCCTGGCGCTTCGCTCCCTTTTTAGGAGTCGTACCGATAATTTTGATACTAATTAATTTCAGTTCCAAGACAGCTCGTAAAATCTTTTTTGGAGTAACGATTTTATCTTATCTGATGGCTGGCTATACTGGCTTTCTGGCTCAATATCATAAAACGGCCAAACTACCAGTCATTACGCAAAATTCCACCACCCCAACTGGTTTGAACGGCTATGCCAAAATAACTTCTAGTGGTATTACTAGCGATACACTTTCACGGACCTTGATTCCTGACTACGCCCCTAATTCAGTCCCACTTGCTAAAGGCACTAACGGACTAAGTCTAGATTCCCAAATCACTTACTTAATAAATGGTCATCTGGGAGTAACAAAAGATCGTGATATTCCGCTACAACATAACAGCACTAATGTTAATTCAATCACCTTAACTGCTGACAATGTTCCTAAAGGAAAAATAACTCTGCCAGTTTATGGCTATAATTCATTGATCTATCAAATAAGATTGAATGGACAAAGAGTTAAAGCTAGTCGTAGTTCTGAAGGTTTCATAACTATTCATTCCAATAAAAATCTTCAACAAGCAACCTATCAAATTACGCAAATTCAACCAAAAATGTATCGACCTCTACTTTGGATGTCGACAGTCTTATTAATAGTTTTAATAGGTTTGTTAATCATTCCCAAGATAAAGAAAGCTAGACAACTGTAAAAAGGCTCTTTCTTAAGTTAGGTTACCGTTAGATGTCATCGTCCTTTGTGGATACTGAAACGTACTGGGTACAACTACTGACTGAATAACATCATTTATCGTTTATTTTAAATAATTCAAAGTCAAAAATAGCATCTATTCAAATACAGCCAATTAACGGCTGCCATTATTTGAATAGATGCTTATTTGTTTGATTCCATAAAAATATGAAACAACTTTCTAGTCCGGAATGGCAAAGAAAATTGGCTCAGTAGTGAAATTATTCTTAGCAACTTGTTGCTTAGAATAAGGTCGAGTTTTGAGATTTTGCGCACTTGGTTTATGCAAAAGCTCAAAATCGTGCCCACTACGTTCCAGCCAAATTTTCTTTGCTATGGAGGACGGAATCCTAAACTAACCTAACTTAAGAAAGAACCGTAAATTTTTTTAAACCTTATCTGTTTCTGCTAATTGATTCAACTTACGTAAACGATGATTGATTCCAGATTTTGAAATTGGACCACTTGGTACCATATCGCCCAATTCTTTTAGTGAAACTTCTGGATTCTCTAGTCTCAAGACCGCAATTTCACGTAATTTATCAGGTAAATTGTCTAAACCAACTGTCGCTTGCAAATGCTTGATATTTTCAACTTGACGTTCAGCTGCTGCTACGGTCTTGTTGATATTGGCATTTTCGCAATTAACTAACCGGTTGACTGAATTTCTCATATCACGCACGATTCGAATATCTTCAAATTTCAACATTGAATTCGTAGCACCAATCAATTGTAAGAAATCCGCAATTTTTTCTGCTTCCTTCAAATAAACGATATAGCCGTTACGACGTTTGGTAGTTCTAGCATTCAGATGAAAATAATTCATCATTTGCACAATACCTTCGTTGTGCATTTCATACAATGAATAAATCTCCAAATGGTATCTAGAAGTTTCCGGATTATTGACACTTCCAGTTGCTAAGAAAGCTCCACGCAAATATGAACGCATTCGTTGATCTTCATTGATAACTTCCAACGGTACATTAGTATTGATAGACAAACCAGATTCATCTAAGATATCCAAATCTGTCAAAATTTTATTAGTATCTTGGTTGATCCGTACTAAATACTGATTATTTTTCTTTAACTTCATCTTTTTACGCACTAACAATTCTGATTCAATGCCATACTTTTGCTTGACCAATGAAAAAATTCTTCTGGCAATTGCGGCGTTTTCAGTTTGTGCGGTTAAGACGAAATGATGGTTTTGCAAACTCAAAGAACCGTTCATTCTCAACAACGCCGACAACTCTACTCGAGCGTGTTCGGGATGAACGACTAATTTTGTGAGCTCTTGTTTAACTTCACTAGCGTATGAAACCACTAACGTCTCACCTCATTTTTCCTATTTCCTGATTGCAACGAGAGATTGATAATTTCTCTAGCAACCTTTTCTCCATCGTGGAAAGCTCCCTTATCATGCAACGATAAGAAATCATCTTGAATAACTTTGCAGCCCATTTTTCTCAAGCCATCAAAGTCAGTTTCCACTTGGTTGACGTATTCATCATACTTTTTATGATCCATATAACCGTCAGGAATTTTACGCGTATTGACTAAAACTGTATCGATAAAATTCCCACCTAAATGACGATTCAATACTTTTACGTGATCCGCATCAGTAAAGCCTTCTGTTTCACCGATTTGGGTCATAATGTTACAAATATATACAATTTCGGCTGAAGTTTGTTTAACAGCTTCACCAATTTTTTTAATCATTAAATTAGGCAAAATACTAGTAAATAAACTACCAGGCCCTAAGACGACTACATCGGCTTGCATAATAGAAGCAATAACTGGAAGCACTGATTTAGGTTCTTGATCAGGATTATCTGAATCAGTGACCCAAACTCGTTTTACATGCTTACCAGAATGCGTTATCTCATGCTCTCCTGACAAAGTCGTTCCATCAGTAAATTCTGCATTCAGCGTTAATTTCGTGTTGCTGGCCGGATAAACGTGACCATCAACTTGCATCATTTTAGATAGTTCTTGCACGGCGTCAAAAATATTAGGCGACATTTCTGTTAAAGCAGCAATTATCAGATTTCCAATCGCATGACCAGAGAAGAAATCATCATTGGTCTTGAAACGATATTGGAAAACGTCTAAATCCACTTTAGGCAAATCAGACAAAGATGCTAAAACGTTTCTAATATCCCCAGGAGGGACAACGTTAATATAGTCACGAATGATACCAGATGATCCCCCATCATCGGCTACGGTAACAATCGCAGTAATATTAGCATCCATCTTTCTTAAACTGTTTAAAACAACTGGTAAACCAGTACCCCCACCTATAACTACAACTCTTGGACGGCGTCCCTTAACAACCCGAACTATCCTATTTGTTGCCATGTTCAATTACCTTCTTTTGAGATTTTTCCATGTCACGATGAGTAATGTCTACGTAGTAATCTAATTTCTTTAGATCAGTACCTAAACGTTGAGCAATAGCGACTGAACGATGTTGACCACCAGTACAGCCAATTGCAATCGTCAAACTGGTCTTACCTTCTTTTTCATAGCCAGGAACGATATCTTTTAGTAAACCATAGAATTTGTCATAGAAATTCTTTGTTTCTGCATCATCCATAACATAATCATAAACTGGTTTATCCATCCCGGTTTGAGTCTTTAATTCTTTAATATAGAATGGATTTCTTAAAAATCTAACATCCATCACAATGTCAGCATCAATTGGCAAACCATATTTAAAGCCAAATGACATCACTTCGATGTGAAATGTTGGCACGACAGAACTTTCTTGGAAGTTATCAAAAATTTCTTCTCGTAATTGTCTAGGGGTAAGGTCAGTTGTATCAATCTCAACTGATGCCCGACTCTTGATTTCTGAAAGTAACTCACGTTCCTTTTCGATTCCATCTAATAAACGACCTTCCATAGCCAATGGATGACTACGGCGAGTTTCCTTATAGCGAGAAACCAATTCTTCATTAGATGCATTTAAGAAGAGAATCTTCATATCAACCTTTTGATGTTTCTCTTGTTCGTCTTCGTCCATTTTTGAAAGCATTGAGAAAATTTCATCATAAAATGAACGTGATCTAATATCTACAACTAACGCTACTTTTTTTATCTTACCGGATTCATGAACTAGCTCCCAAAATTTTGGAAGTAAGTTAGGTGGCATATTATCGATACAAAAATATCCTAAATCTTCAAAGGATTGCATCGCAACGGTTTTTCCCGCACCACTCATTCCAGTTACGATAACCAAACTAAGCATATCTTCTGCCATAATGCACCTCACATTCGAATATAAGCATAACACAACAAGCCGGGCGTGTCAGTTTTTAGTACTGAAAAAGCTAATTAAAAAATGACCTCCATAAAATGTGATTAAATTCATTTCATGAAAGTCATTTTTAACTATATTTAATTATTGTGCATCTTTAGTACGTTTAGTATCACGTTCCAAAATTGGTTTCAAATATTGGCCAGTATAACTATCTTTGACCTTAGTAATATCCTCCGGCGTTCCAGCAGCAACGATTTTTCCGCCACCTTCACCACCATCAGGGCCAAGATCAATCAACCAGTCAGCTGACTTAACAACATCCAAATTATGTTCGATAACCAAAACAGTGTTACCTTCATCTACTAAACGTTGTAAAACGCCTAACAAACGCTTGATATCGTCAGTATGCAAACCAGTTGTTGGCTCATCTAAGATATAGAAATTCTTACCGTTAGATTTCTTGTAAAGCTCTGAAGCCAACTTCATTCTTTGAGCTTCACCACCAGACAATTGAGTGGCTGATTGACCTAATGAAACATAGCCTAAACCAACATCTTCAATTGTTTGGAGCTTACGTTTGATCTTAGGGATATTACTAAAGAAGTCCAAAGCTTCTGATACTTTCATATCCAAAATTTGGGCGATGTTCTTCCCCTTATAAGTAACTTCTAGAGTTTCTGAATTGTAACGAGTACCATGACAAACTTCACAAGGTACATAAACATCAGGCAAGAAATTCATTTCAATCTTGATAATTCCGTCACCACGGCAATTCTCGCAGCGACCACCTTTAATATTGAAAGAGAATCTGCCCTTTTTGTATCCACGTAACTTAGCTTCATTAGTTTGAGCAAACAAACCACGGATATCATCAAATACACCCGTATAAGTAGCTGGATTACTTCTTGGTGTTCGACCAATTGGACTTTGATCAATCGCAATTATCTTATCTAAATTCTCATAACCAGTGATTTTCTTATATTTACCAGGTTTTTCAGAATTATGATTCATCTTTTGTGCCAAAGCACGTTTCAAAATCATATTAACTAAAGTAGATTTACCGGAACCAGAAACCCCAGTCACAACGGTAAATTTGCCTAGTGGGAATTTAACGTTTAAGCTTTTCAAATTATTCTCAGCAGCACCGAATACTTCAACGAATTCACCATTACCAGCACGACGTTTCAAAGGTACCGGTATAAACTTCTTACCAGCCAAATATTGACCTGTTAGAGATTTAGGATTTTTCTCAACTTCTTCTGGTGTACCAGCAGCTACGATTTGACCACCATTTTCACCAGCACCTGGACCGACGTCAATCAAGTAATCTGCTGCCCGCATGGTATCTTCATCGTGTTCCACGACTATCAAAGTGTTGCCAAGGTCACGCATTTTCTTCAATGAACTGATCAAACGGTCGTTATCACGTTGATGCAAACCAATTGAAGGTTCATCCAAAATATACATAACGCCGGATAAATTAGAACCAATTTGTGTTGCCAAACGAATTCTTTGTGCTTCACCACCGGATAATGTTCCAGCTGAACGAGAAAGTGTTAAGTACTCCAAACCAACATTAATTAAGAAACTAAGACGATCTTTAACTTCCTTCAAAATTGGTTTAGCAATAACAGTATTTTGTTCACCAAATTTCACTGATTTGAAAAATGGAAGTTCATCTTTGATTGACATATCTGAAGCTTCAGCGATATCTTTACCTTCAATTTTGACCGCCAATGCTTGACGATTCAATCTCTTACCATGACAAACAGGACAAGTTAATTCAGTCATATACTTACGCATAACTTCACGAGTAAAGTCACTGTTAGTTTCATGATAACGACGATTGATATTAGGAATAACGCCCTCAAATGGCACATCGACATCACGAACGCCACCAAAATCATTCTCATAATGGAAGTGGAAGTTCTTGCCATCGGAACCGTACAAAATGGTATTTTGATCCTTTTGTGGCAAGTCTTCAAAAGGTGTATCCATATCAATTTTGAATTCTTTACATGCTTGAGCTAACATTTCTGGATAATATTGTGAACTAATTGGATTCCAAGGAACAATAGCTCCATCATTCAAAGTCTTGCTTTGATCAGGAATAACTAAGTCCAAATCGACCTCTAATTTAACTCCTAGTCCATCACAATTATCACAGGCGCCAAAAGGTGCATTGAAAGAGAATAAACGAGGTTCTAGCTCACCAACAGTAAATCCACACAATGGACAAGCATTCTTCTCAGAGAACACCATCATGTCAGAACCAATTACATCAACGTTCATGTAACCATCAGAAAGTCTCAAAGCTGCTTCAACTGAATCGAACAAACGTGATTTAATGTGGTCGTTGATTACGATACGATCAACAACAACATCGATACTATGCTTCTTGTTCTTATCCAATTCGATATCTTCTGCGATATCGCGAGTTTCGCCATCAACTCGAACTCTAACGTAACCTTGTTTCTTAATTTGATTCAAGGCCTTTTTGTGTTGTCCACGCTTTGCACGCACAACTGGTGACAAAATCTGAAGTTTAGTTTTATCACCTAATTTTAAAATAGCATCAACCATCTGTTGGGCTGATTGACTAGTAATTTTGGTCCCATCATTAGGACAAATTGGTGTTCCTACACGAGCCCACAACAAACGAAGGTAATCGTTAATTTCTGTAACGGTACCAACAGTTGAACGAGGGTTTTTGGAAGTAGTTTTTTGGTCAATTGAAATAGCTGGACTCAATCCATCAATTGAATCAACATCCGGTTTATCCATTTGACCTAAAAATTGTCGAGCATACGATGAAAGACTTTCAACGTAACGTCTTTGACCTTCAGCATACAAAGTGTCAAAAGCTAAAGAACTCTTTCCTGAACCTGATAAACCAGTCACAACGACTAATTTATCACGAGGAATCGTCACGTCAACATTTTTCAAATTGTGTGCACGTGCACCATGAATTACAATTTTATCATTTAACATATTAATTACATTTCCGCCTTTAACTCTAAAATCGTGTCACGTAAATTAGCTGCGGCTTCAAAGTCGAGCTTCTTAGCAGCTGACTCCATTTGTTCTTTCAGATTAGCAAGAAGTTCTTTTTGATCCTTCTTACTCATATCCTTAAAGTCGATATCATCGTCAATCTTTTCCGTCTCTGAAGAAGTATTATCAACTTTCTGGAACATGGAAATAGCATCTCTGATTGGCTTAACAATTGTTTTAGGAGTAATACCATGTTCTTCATTGAATTTCTTTTGCAATCTACGACGACGAGCTGTGGCATCAATTGCTCCCCGCATAGAATCAGTAATGGAATCGGCATACATAATAACTTTACCATGTTCATTTCTTGAAGCACGTCCAATAATTTGAACTAACGAACGCTCAGCTCTCAAGAAGCCTTCTTTATCGGCATCGAGAATCGCAATCAAAGAAACTTCCGGCACATCAATTCCTTCACGTAACAAATTAATACCAATCAAGACGTCGAACTTACCTAAACGTAAATCACGAATAATTTTTGACCTTTCCAAAGTTTTAACGTCACTGTGCAAATATCTAACTTTAATACCCAAATCTTTGAAGTAATCAGTTAAATCTTCAGCCATTTTCTTCGTCAAAGTTGTGACAAAAACTCTCTCGTGCTTAGCTACACGATCATTTATTTCTGCTACTAAATCATCGATTTGACCCATAATTGGGCGAACTTCAATCTTAGGATCCAACAGACCAGTTGGACGAATAATTTGTTCAGCTTTATGATCAGTTCTCTCTAGTTCATAAGGACCAGGTGTAGCTGAAACATAAAGAATCCGGTTAACATGTTTCTCAAACTCTTCTAGTTTAAGTGGACGGTTATCCAAAGCACTAGGCAAACGGAAACCATAATCGACTAATTGTTGCTTTCTAGCTCGATCACCATTGTACATCCCACGAATCTGAGGCATAGTAACGTGCGATTCATCAATCATGATATTAAAATCTTTAGGGAAGAAATCAAGCAATGTGAATGGTGGTTCACCTTCTGCACGACCTTCCATGTGACGTGAGTAATTCTCAATTCCAGAAGTATAACCCATTTCACGCATCATTTCGATGTCGTATTCCGTTCTTTGCTTGATACGTTGGGCTTCAAGCAATTTCCCTTCCTTAGTAAATTTAGCCACTTGTTGATCCATTTCGTCTTTGATTCGCTTAAGAGCTTCTTCCATCTTGGAATCACTGATCATAAAGTGAGTTGCAGGGAAAATTCCAATGTGATCCATTTGACCTTTAACTTCACCAGTCAAGGCATCCATTTCAATAATTCGATCAATTTCATCACCAAAAAACTCCACACGAATAGCATTATCGTCACGTGAGGCTGGGAAGATATCCACAACATCGCCACGAACTCTAAATCTACCACGTTGGAAGTCGATGTCGTTTCTTTCAAATTGATTTTCGACTAATTCTTCTAACAATTCATCACGAGCAATTTCTTGACCAACACGTAAAGAAATAATACTGTCAGCGTACTCTCGTGGGTCACCTAATCCAAAGATACAAGATACTGAGGCAACCACAATAACATCATTACGTTCTAGTAATGAGCTAGTTGCCGAGTGACGTAATTTATCAATTTCATCGTTGATACTAGAATCCTTTTCGATATATGTATCACTAGATGGTACATAAGCTTCAGGTTGATAGTAATCATAATAACTGACAAAATATTCCACCGCATTGTGTGGGAAAAACTCTTTCATTTCACCATAAAGTTGACCGGCTAAAGTCTTATTATGAGAAATAATTAACGTTGGTTTATTGAGATTTTTAATAACATTGGCCATTGTAAAAGTCTTACCAGTACCGGTAGCACCTTCCAAAATGACTTCTTTATCGCCTTTTTTAAAATCTTTAGTGATAGTATCAATTGCTTGGCCTTGATCCCCAGCTGGAGAATACTTTGAGACCAAATCAAATTTATTATTAGTAACTCTATCTATCACGCCGTCAGTCCCCCTTTAAGCTAAAAAATACATCTAACTCGCACAAGAATTAGATGTAATTAATGTCAGGCATATTTCGCTGGCTCTATATTACCATAGCGAACATATTTTCGCCATAGATTTACTTATTCCTTTGTCAATCGTGGCAACATCATAAAAATTGCCAAACCAATTAGGAACAATACACTTAATGAAGCTGCTCCAATCGTTGATTTACCAGTAATTTGTGTCACAATACCAACCAAAACTGGTCCTAAAACGGCTGAAAATTTACCTAAAATATTATAAAATCCGAAGAATTCACTACCGGAATCTTTAGGAATCAATTTGCCAAAATATGATCTACTCAAAGCTTGAATACCACCTTGACTAGTCCCTACTAAAACAGCCAAAATCCAAAAGTCCTTTGCTGTTTCTAGTTTTAAGGCATATAAACAAATTCCAAAATACAAAATAATTGCTAATAAAATTCCCTTACGAGCAGAAAAATGATTAGCTATCCAACCATACAAAATGGAGAATGGAAAAGCGACTAATTGGACAACTAACAAAACTAACATCAAAGTCGTCGTCGTAATACCCATATCCATCCCGATTGATGTTGCCATCGTAAAAATCGTATCAACTCCATCAATATAGAAGAAATATGCTACTAAGAACCAAGCAGCAGCTTTGTATTTGCGTAAATGTGTTATAGTTTCCCATACTCGTTTAAAACTCGAAGTAATAGGATGTGGGTTTTCTGGTAAAGAATAAACTTGTTGAACATTTTTTAGCAGTGGAACAAAGAATATTAACCACCAAATTGCCGCCAAGAAGAAACTCCAACGGGCGACGCCATAACTAGACAACATCCCAAAGCCACTCGTCAATTGTAAAACTAAGAACAAAATAAAGGCTAGGACACCACCTAAATAACCATAAGCATAGCCATTTGACGAAAGTGAGTCCATTCGTGAATTATCGGCCACATCGGTCAAGAAACTATCATAAAATAGATTCCCCGCTGAGTATCCAATTATCGACAGGATATACACAGCTAGTAATATTTGCCATTGATTAGGTGGTAATAACGCTAATCCAAATGTCATTAAAATTCCTAAAAATGAAAAGCTAGTCAATAATTTCTTTTTGTGGTGCGGATAATCAGCCAACGCACCTAAAACTGGTGCCAAAATAGAAACTATCAAAGTTCCAAAACTATTGGCATAACCCCAAAATGCCGTCGCATTAGCCTGTGATACTCCTGAATTTTGAGCTACCGATTTGAAATAAACTGGCAAAACTGCTGTGGTAACGATAATTCCATAACCCGAGTTAGCCCAGTCATAAAAAATCCAACTCCATTGTTTTTTATTGAATCTCATAAATTCCCTCAATTCTAATCTTTAAAAATACCCTCGATAGCACTTCCAGCTAATGGTTCAGGGAATTTTAATCCCAACAATTTAGCAAAAGTTGGTGCCTCGTCAACTAATTTAGCACCGTCAATCGTTTGATTTTCTTTGATCATTGGTCCATTAAAGATAATCGTCGTCTTATAGCCTGACTTTTGTGGATCATAACCGTGAACTCCTTGGTAACGATCAGGATGTCCCATCATTTCTGGCATAACTTTTTCCACAACATTTGAACGACTGCCCTCATCAGTGAAATAATAACCAGCTTTAGCTTCAACCATCAACGTGCATTTAGGATCAGCTCCACGAGCAATAGCCTCTTCATTGGAATAAATCCGTTCGACACCTTCTACTCCAGAGATAACTTCTCGCAAACGTTTAATTTGGCTGAAATTCTTCGTATAAATATACGTTGAGCCGTCACAAGTTTTTGCTAACACGGACCAATCTTTTCTAATCGTCTGATCAGGATTACCCGTTAACCAACCACGTTTAGCAAATAATGTATTCAAGTGAATCATCTTATCAACATTAATTTGGTAATGGTCACCTAATATTACGAAATTAGTATCGTCAAAAGTTCCTGCTTCTTTAGTAGCATCGACAATTTGCTTAACGTGTTTATCAAGTCGATGTAAGGCCTGCATTGCCTCATCAGAACGAACGCCATAACGGTGGCGCATACTGTCCATATCTACAAGATGCAAAAGCGTCAAATTAGGTTTCTTATTTTTAATCGTATCGACGGCACAAGCAGTGATAAACTCATCCAATTGTGGTTGTTTGATACCATTACGTAATTTGCCGTATTTTTTGTTCATTTCTAAAATAAATAAAGGCGAACTAGCTTTCAGAGAGACTAAAACTTGGTTAGTCCAAATCCGATTAGGGAAAATTTCTGCCAAATTATAAGTAATTTTGCTGCCTGCAGTTACTGGCCACAAAAAAGCTGCCGTTTTCATTTTATTTTTGTGAGCTAAATCATAAAGTGTTGGTACTTGAATGTCCTTTTGATACCAGTACCAATCTGGGGAACGTCGAGTCGTTTGAATTTTGGTATTATTAACGATCCCATGAACATTCGGATATTGACCAGTAATAATAGTTGTATGCGAAGGATACGTCAAAGTTGGATAAATTCCACTAACTTCTTTGACCCAAGTTCCTCCGTTAACCAGTTTGTTCAGTGTTGGGAGTTCTGATTGATGTTCATTAATATCGTTAAATCCTAATGAATCTAACGAAATAATTACTAAATGTTGATTTGTAGACAATTTGATTTCCCCTTTTCACAAAGTACATGAAAATATTATATCGCAATTGACTAGTGACTGTAACGTGGTAAAAACGACAAAAAAGACCTTATTAGGAATATCAGCATCCTAATAAGGTCTATTTTTTTATTCCCAGCCTTCGATTTCTTTAGCAAATTCGGCTAGTTTCTTAGCGGCACCATCTTCAGTGTCACTCTTAACACCAATGTAGAACTTCATCTTAGGTTCAGTTCCTGATGGTCTAGCGGCAACCCACGTGTCATCAGCTAGAACGTACTTCAAAACGTTGGCCTTTGGTAGACCCGTTTCCTTAGTACCACTGGCAGTGACATCGGTGTTATTCAAGTAGTCAATTGATTCAACTACTTTAACGCCATTGATTGACTCGATACCTTCTTCACGAAGTGTCTTCATGATTTGAGCCATTTTGTCTTTTCCAGAAATACCTTCAAAAGTCTTGGAAATAGTCTTTTCACGATAATAACCAAATTCTTTGTAAAGATCTTCTAGAGCATCATAGATTGTCTTACCTTCTGATTCATAATAAGCAGCTGCTTCAGCCAACAAAAGAGTTGATTGCATAGCATCTTTATCACGAACGAAAGGTTTAACTAGATAACCGTAACTTTCTTCGAATCCAAAGAGGAATTCATGGCTATTAGTCTTTTCAAATTGTTCAATTGTTTCGGCAATATATTTGAATCCTGTCAAAACGTCGAACATCTTAACATCATATTTATTAGCAATTGCTGTAGCCAATTCTGAAGATACAATTGATTTAACAACTGCTCCGTTAGCTGGTAATTCCTTCAAGTCTTTTTTAGCCATCAAAAGATAGTTCAATAGAACTGAAGCAATTTGATTACCAGTCATTAATTTATAAGAACCATCCGGTTGTCTTACTGCGGCTCCTAAACGATCAGCATCAGGATCAGTTGCAATTAAAATATTAGCACCAATCTTTTTACCACGTTCGATAGCCAAATCAAAAGTTTGGGCAAATTCCGGATTAGGGAAAGGAGTTGTCGCAAACTCTGGATCAAGGATGGCTTGTTCTGTTACCATGTTGAAATTCTTAAAACCTAATTTTTGGAAAATTCTTGGAGCAATCATCTTACCTGTTCCGTGAAGTGGTGAGTAAACAAACTTCATCTTGTCACCAATATCTTCAATCAACTTAGGATTTACGATTACTGTTTCAAGATTCTTCATATAATTCAAATCAACGTCTTCACCAATCAAAGTCAACAACTTGTCAGCACGCAATTGAGGTACTGACATAACCTTGATGCTAAAGAGGTCGCTAGCTTTACGAGCAAAACTAGTAATATTGTCAGATTCAGCTGGAGGCATTTGTCCCCCATCTGGACCATAAATTTTGAAACCATTGTATTGCTTAGGATTGTGGCTTGCCGTAATCATAATTCCTGCATAAGTGTGCAAGCTTCTTACAGCAAAAGATAATTCCGGTGTTGGTCTCAAACTATCAAAGACGTAACTGTGAATTCCGTGAACACCCAAAACTTTAGCTGATTCGTAAGCAAAATCTTGTGAATAGTAGCGAGAATCATAACTAATTGCTACACCTTGGGCTTTCACTTTTTCGTCCAAAGTATCCATAAATGATGCTAGTCCTTCAGTAGCTTGACGAACCGTATAAATATTCATGCGGTTGATACCAGGTCCAATCAAACCACGCATACCTGCTGTACCGAACTCCATAGGTTCATAGAAAGCTTCTTCAGCTACTTTTGAGTCATTCTTCATCTCATTGAGCTGTTGTTTCATATCTGGATCTAAATCTTTATAGTCGAGCCATTGTTGCATATTATCTTGCCAAGACATTAAATTCGTCCTCCTAATTTGTAAGTACCTACAGCTATTATAGCAATCCTAAAGTACTATTAAAATTTGATTTACACAACTTTAACAATAAAAATTTAAAAGAGACTTAAAATTGTGCTTCAAATTTACAAATTAGTAAGCTTCACTACTGATGATCCTGTTAATATCCGTATTATAGTATCTAGCTAAAGCAATCAAAGTATCGATATCTGGCATTCTAATACCAGTTTCATAGTGAGATAAGGTTGTGACATCAATATTTAAATGTTGGGCAACTTCCTTTTGAGTAACGTTTTTTTCTCTTCTAAGGATTTTCAAGTTTTTTGCAATATTAAAACCGGATTCATTCATCAAACGATCCATATTATTATTTACTACTTCACGCATAAGAATCACTTCCTATCTTTTTATACACATTATACTATATGTTTAAACATGTACAAAATGGAACCACTTTTAGAAATTTTATTTTTCGAATATTAACCAATCCCTACAGTCCCAAATAACAAAAAAGGGTTATGTAAAAGAGAACAATTCTCTTTTACATAACCCTCAATTTATTTATAAAATGATTACTTAGCCGAAACTTCACTATCAGAAAGTTCTTGAATATAGTTGTAAGCTTGTTGTCCGGCAATTCCACCTTCACCAACAGCGATAGCAACTTGACGCAAGTCTTTCTTTCTAACATCACCGACAGCAAAGATTCCAGGAACCTTTGTTTCCATGTGTTCATTAGTATCGATCCAACCATCTTTATCAAGCACACCTAGGCCCTTGAATGGTTCAGTCATTGGTTTGATACCAACATAGATAAAGGCACCCTTAGCTGGAACGACATGTTCCTCACCAGTCTTTTTGTCAACATAACGTACACCGGAAACCTTTTCGTCTTCACTTGTGATTTCCTTAACATCAGCATTCCAAACGAATTTGATCTTATCATTCTTAAATGCACGATCTTGCAAAATCTTTTGGGCACGTAATTGATCACGACGGTGAATAATTGTTACGGACTTAGCTAATTGTGTTAAATAAATACCTTCTTCAACGGCAGAATCTCCACCACCGATAACGGCAACGTCTTGACCTTTGAAGAATGCACCATCACAGACAGCACAGTAAGAAACTCCACGACCTGATAATTCTTCCTCACCAGGTACGCCAATCTTCTTGTATTGTGAACCAGTGGCAATAATCAAAGCCTTTGTTTCATAATCGCCATCATCTGTATGGATGATTTTAACATTCCCTTTATCTTCAACTGATTCAACAGCACCATAACCAAAGTCAGCTCCAAATTGAGTTGATGATTTATACATCTTTTCACTTAGGTCTGGGCCCAAAATTGAATCAAAGCCAGGATAATTTTCGATTGCAGCGGTGTTGTTCATTTGACCACCATAAATACCACGATCAAGAATCATTACTGACAAATTAGCACGTGAAGCGTATAAAGCAGCTGTTAAACCACCAGGTCCCGCACCAATAACTACTACATCATATGTTTTCATCGTCGAATTACCTCCTATTACTCAACAAATATTACCATTATTTTTCAACTTGGCAATTAAGTTGCTCACAATTCATTGTACCAAGGTTGTTTTTGTCGTTTACGTCGATAAATGAATAAACCGATAGCGACAACGAATAAAACTAATGATAAGACTTGTGAAACTCTAACTCCAGGAAGGATGTACAAACTATCCGTTCGCATCCCTTCGACAAAGAATCGAACAGCTGGATACCAAATTAAGTAGGCTAAAAATACTTCTCCACGCTTAAAGAGGTGCTTTTTATTTCTCAAAACTAAGATCAAAACTAAACCAATCAAATTTCCAACAGATTCATACAAAAATGTTGGTTGACGATAAGCTCCATTGATATACATTTGTTCAATAATAAAATGTGGCAAATGCAATGATTGCAAAAAGTCTAAACTAGTTTTGGCACCAAAAGCCTCTTGATTCATGAAATTACCCCAACGACCAACAATTTGACCAAATAAGACTGATGGTGCTGCAATATCTAACATCAACCAAGGAGAAATATTTCTCTTTTTGCACAAGACTAGTAATACGATAAAAGCAGCGATCAAACCACCATAAATGGCAATTCCACCGTGCCAAATCTTAATAATTTCACTCGGATTGGCCAGATAAAATGGCAATTCAAAAATCACATAATACAATCGAGCACCAACTAAGGCAATCGGTACCCCATACAAGACTAAATCCAAAATATTATCTGGATCGAGATGACGTCTTTTGGCCTCACGCATTGCCATAATGACACCTACTAAAGCGCCTAAGGCAATGATGATTCCATACCAATGTACTTGTAATCCCCCCAGATTAAACGCAATTGGATTCAATGCTAATAGGTTAAAACTCATTACTTACCTTCTCCATCATTTTTTGTTTTGGCTTCATTTTCTTTGATCAATAAGCCTAAATTATCTTCGAATTTCTTAGTGGCATCGTAGCCCATCTTTTTAGCACGATAGTTCATCGCCGCAACTTCAATAATGATAGAAATATTACGACCAACTTTAACTGGTACAGTGATTTGAGGAACATCAACGTCAAAGAAAGTACGCTTATCTTCCAAAGTTCCGATTCGATCGTAATTCTTATCAGCTGACCAATTTTCCAAATTGATGATCAATTGAATTTCACTCTTGGAACGAACAGCACCGGCACCGAAGAGATTCATCACATCGATAATTCCGATACCACGAATTTCTAGCAAGTGATTTAAAATCTTAGGAGCTTCACCAACGATAGTTTTTTCATCACGTTGGTAAACATCGACACGATCGTCAGCAATCAAACGGTGACCTCTCTTAACTAGTTCCAAAGCTGTTTCACTCTTACCAATTCCAGAATGTCCTGTCAATAGGATTCCAATACCATAAACATCGACTAAAACACCGTGGATGGATTCTCTAGGTGCTAATTTTTCATCGAGGTATTCAGTAATCATACTAGAAAGTCTTGTTGTAGGTAAAGTCGAACCAATTACCGGTACGTTGTGTTCCTTAGCCGCTTGCAAAATTTCTTTACTAGGTTGAATATTTCTAGAAATAAGTAGTGCTGGCGTATCTTCACGACACAATTCCAACATAACCTTATAACGGTTGTTGCTTGTCATTGAACGTGAATAAGCCGATTCAGTTTGTCCAAATAATTGAATTCTTTCACTAGGATAATAGTCAAAGTAACCAGTTAACTCAATTCCTGGACGAGAAATATCACTAGTAATAACTTTTTTACCTTCAAGAAGCTCTTCGCCGCTATAAACTTTTAATTCATTATCTTTTACCAATTGTGATACAGTAACAAAATTTGTCATAACCCAGCCTCACTAATTCATGTTTTACCTTAAGTTTATCATTAAATGATACAAAAAAAACGCGTTCTAGACGCGTCTTTGAAAATTGTCTTTCGTATAATTGTTAATAATAGAATAACAAATTGCTAAAATTACTGCTACGACTAATGCCGAACCAAAACCATTAAAATGAAAACTTGCTGATCCTACTAAAACAGAAGTCAGTTCCAAAGTAATAGCATTAATCACAAACGAAAATAATCCGAAAGTGATAAAAGTAATCGGCAATGAAATAATGTGCAACAGTGGCTTAATAGTTCCATTCAGAATTACCAAAACCAAACTTGCTAAAATAGCCGTACCTAAACTATCAATTTGAAACATCCCCGGCAAAACACGCGCAATTGCTAAAAACAACAGCGTTTGAATTACCAGTCTGATTAATAACTTCATTGCATACCCTCATTTAATTAGTATTTAAATCAATAATATTTTTTGGGAGCCTTAGGTCGACGGTATTTCTTTCTAAAATCAGTTTCTTGAATGTTACGAGTTTCCGGAAATGAAAAGACGCAAACTACATAAACCAAAATCGTCAAAAAATAAGTCAACGGTGTTAAGAAAATAAATAACAGGCGAATCCAAGTCGAGTCGATTCCAAAGTACTCACCTAATCCTCCACAAACACCTGCAAGCATCCGATTTGTACTAGATCTCGTGATCCTATTTCTCATAAAATATCACCTCAACTCGTTCCAAAAATATTAAACACATGCCTATTCAGCAATATGCTTCCGATTCAGTTCTACCACATGTCCAGTGTTCAAGTAAACTACCCATTCGCAAATATTAGTTGCATAGTCACCAACACGTTCCAAATAACTAGCTACTAACATGTAAGAGGAGCCACTCAAAACATTCTCAACAGTCTTTTGCATATCTTTAATACACAATTCATTGATCATAGTACTTTTAGCATCGATTTCAATATCGCGATGAGCAACTTCTTCAGCCATCTTACTGTCTCTTTTTAGATAAGCTTCTAGTGAATCTTCAACGATAGATGTTGCCATATCGCCCATTTCACCAATGACCTTTTCGATTTCTGGAACTCTAGTCTCACCTTTGACCCGAATTGTTTCTTGCGCAATACTTACAGCATGGTCACCCATTCGCTCTAAATCAGAACTTGCCTTTAATACTGTCACAATCATTCTTAAATCGGATGTCACAGGTTGTTGCAGAGCAATCATTTCAAAAGATTCTTTTTCAAGATCCATTTCTCGTTTGTTGATTACATGGTCATGCTGAATTACATCTTTTGCCAAAGCCTTGTCATGATCTATATATGCTTTAACGGATTTCATAATGGCTTCACTGGCCATCATACCCATCTCTGAGAACCGTAAATGTAGATTATTTAATTGTTCTTCAAAAGTAGTACGCATTTTCTTTTCTCCTAACCGAATTTTCCAGAAATATAATCCTCCGTTTGTTTTTCCTTCGGATTTAAGAAAATATTTCTAGTTTTATCCGCCTCAATCAATTCCCCATTTAGGAAGAAAGCGGTCTGATCTGATATTCTTGATGCCTGTTGCATATTGTGTGTAACGGTAATAATTGTGTAATCCTCACGTAAGCGAAGCATAGTATCTTCAACCTTGGATGAAGAAATTGGATCCAAAGCTGAAGTTGGTTCATCTAATAAGATGATATCAGGTTTCACTGCCAAAACTCTAGCAATACATACTCTCTGTTGCTGACCACCGGATAATGACAAAGCACTTTGATGTAATTTATCTTTGACGTCATCCCAAACAGCAGCACTTTGCAAACTAGTTTCAACAGCTTCATCCAAAACAGCTTTATCTTTCACGCCCGCAAGTCTTAGTCCATATACTACATTATCATAAATTGAAAAAGGAAATGGATTTGGTTGTTGAAAAACCATTCCAACTTGTTTACGCAATTCAACCGTATCAATATTAGGAGCATAAATGTTTTTTCCATTTAGACTAATAGTTCCAGTGATCGTTACATCAGGAATCAAGTCGTTCATGCGGTTAAGACATCTAAGATAAGTTGACTTACCACATCCAGAAGGACCAATCAAAGCTGTGATTTCATTTTTGTTGAAGTCCAGATTAATGCCTTTTAAGGCTTCTTTTTTACCATAAAATAAATGTACATCAGATGATGTTAAAATTTTTTCTGTCAATATGAGTGCTCCTATCCAAAGTGTCCAGAAACATAATCTTCAGTTGTCTTAATCTTAGGACGCGTAAAGATTTTTCTAGTTTCATTAAATTCGACAGCATGTCCCATGTGGAAAAATGCTGTGTAATCACTGATTCTAGCTGCTTGTTGCATGTTGTGCGTAACGATAATAATTGTAAACTTATCCTTCAAGCTCAACATTGTTTCTTCAACATTTGACGTTGATATTGGATCTAGCGCACTTGCAGGTTCATCCATCAATAAAATATCCGGTTTCATTGCAATGGCTCTAGCAATACAAAGTCTTTGTTGTTGACCCCCAGAGAGTGCTAATGCACTTTTGTTAAGATCATCTTTAACTTGGTCCCATAAGGAAGCTTGTTTCAAAGTTGTCTCAACGATTTCATCTAATTTATCCTTGTCATGTAAGCCATGACGTTTTAAAGCAAAAGTAATATTGTCATAAATTGATTTAGAAAATGGATTAGGACGTTGAAAAACCATCCCAATATGTTTTCTAACTTCATAAATATCAACATTATCTTTATTGATATCTAAACCACGATACATGATCTGACCTTTAACACTAGCACTTGGTACTTCATCGTTCATTCGATTTAAAGATCTTAAATAAGTCGATTTACCAGAACCAGAGGCACCGATTAAAGAGGTAATCTTGTATCTTTCAAATTGAAGCGATGCTTTGTGCATGGCTTCTTTTTCGCCATAAAAAACTTGTAGATCCTTAGTCTTCATGGCGATTTCATGTTTATCCTCGTCCAAATGAAGGATGTATTGTTGTTCATTTTGTTCTGTCATATTCTACTCACCCGTCATCTTTTTATAAACTAAATTACCAATATATCTAGATAGAAGATTAAAAATCAATACGGCAATAATCAACACGGCTGAAGCTCCGGCAGAAACTTGCACTGCATCAGGAATCAAACCTTCAGAGTTAACTTTCCAAATATGTACCGCCAAAGTTTCAGCTGGTCTCATCAAGTTCAACGGACTTGTGATACTGAAGATATTGAAATTAGTAAAGTCTAAAGGTGGAGCAGATTGACCGGCTGTATAAATCAAAGCCGCAGCCTCACCAAATACTCTTCCGGCACCAATGATCATCCCGGTAATAATTCCTGGTAATCCATCAGGAATAATAACGTGAATCACTGTTTCCCATTTTGATAATCCTAAAGCAAGTCCAGCTTCTCGTTGAGACTGAGGAACAGACTTCAATGAATCTTCCACATTTCTCGTTAGAATTGGCAAGTTAAAGACTGTCAAAGTTAGCGCACCAGAAAGGATTGAAAATCCAAATTTAAAACTAATTACAAAAATCAAGAATCCAAACAAACCGACAACGATTGATGGCAAAGAACTTAAAACTTCAATCGAAACACGAATCAATTCAACGAATTTATTCTTTCCAGCGTATTCAGACAAGTAAATTCCGGCACAAATTGAGATTGGAATTGAAATCAACATCGACAAAATCAATAAGAAAAACGAGTTGAATAATTGAATTCCAACACCACTTCCGGCTTGGAAAGCTTTTGAACCAGAAGTTAAGAAATGCCAATTAACATATCTCAAACCACTACCCAAAATATAAATCAATAAACCTAGCAAGATTAAGACAATAATGCCTGACATCACATAAATGACACCTGTAGCGATCTTGTCTTTATTTTTCTCATTAAACACTAGAATTCACCTCGCTTAGCAATTGATCTGATGATGAAGTTGAAGAATAGAGACATCAACAACAATAGTAAAGCTAATGACCAAAGCGCATTGTTAGGCGTTGATCCCATAATGGTATTTCCCATATTCATCGTCAAAACACTAGTTAAAGTCGATGATGGCGAAACCAAATTTTGTGGTAGTAGCATGGCATTACCGATAACCATTTGAACAGCCAAAGCTTCACCAAAAGCTCTTGCCATACCAAAGACAACAGCTGTCAATAATCCTGGTGTAGCTGCCCTCAAGATTACTTTGTGAATCGTTTGCCATCTAGTAGCACCTAAGGCTAAGGAAGCTTCACGATAATATCTTGGAACTGCCCTTAATGCATCAACGGACATTGAAGTAATTGTTGGCAAAATCATTACGAATAAAACAAATGATCCAGCTAAAATACCAAATCCACTACCACCAGCAATTTTTCTTACAAAAGGTACCACAATTGTTAAACCGATAAATCCGTAAACAACTGAAGGAATACCTACTAATAATTCAATCACAGGTTGTAAAATTTTGCGCCCCCATTTAGGCGAAATCTCTGTCATAAATAAAGCGGCCGCAATCGCAAATGGCGTACCGATTAGAGCTGCAATCAAGGTAACTGCAAACGAGCCAACAATCATCGGCGCAGCTCCCACAATTGGATGTCCAGCACTATCAAGTTTATTTGGAGCCCAAACAGAATGCGTTAGAAAATCAATTGGATTTACACCATCTTTAATAAAGATTAAAACCCCACGTGATGCGATAAAACCAATAATCGTAACCACTAATAAGACAATAATGGCAGTAAAACTGAAAGATATAATCTTACCGCGAGTTTCACGTTTAGCGGAAACTGATTTTTTCGTTAAACTTTCTTTGATTGGATCTTTCAAATTACTTTACCCCCTTTGAAACGGGCGTAACATTGCCCTTATAATCCTTTTGATACTTCATTTCATTAATTGGAACATAATTCATTTTTTTAACAACTTTATTTTGAATCCTATCAGTCATAATGAATTCAAGAAACTCTTTAGTCATAGAACTTGGTTGACCATTTGTATACAAATGCTCGTATGACCAAATCTTCCATTTATTGTTTTCAATATTTTTAATTGTTGGCGCAATGCCATTTATATTTACGGTCTTAACTGCGTCATTTAAATAAGGCATAGCCAAATAACTGATTGAACCAGCTGTATTGTTAACGATTTGACGGACCATTCCACTAGAATCTTGTTCTTGTGAGCGGACAAATGGTGCCCCGTTCATAACGTCGCTTTCAAAAGCAGCTCTAGTACCACTACCATCAGCACGGTTGATAATCGTGATTTTTAAGTCTTGACCACCAACTTGTTTCCAGTTAGTTATTTCGCCGGAAAAAATCTCACGTAATTGCTTGATCGTCAGTGACTTAACTTTGACGTCTTTATTAACGATTGGAATCATTCCAACTGCAGCTATTCGATGATCAACAAGTTTGCTAGCATCAATACCCTTTTTCTGCTCTGCATACAAATCAGAATTACCGATATTTACGGCACCTTGTTGAATCTGGCTGAGTCCTGTACCGGTTCCTCCACCTTGGACGTTAACGTATCTATTGGGGTTACTCTTTGAAAATTCTTCCCCCGCTAATTCCACTAACGGTTGAGCAGCTGACGAACCAACTGCTGTAATAGTTTCTTGGCTTGAAGTGCCTTTGCAACCACTCAAAACAAAAATAATTGGAATCATAATTGCAAATAATGCAACAAGTCTCTTTTTCAATGTTCTCACCTCTATCCGACTAGAATAATACACAATTGTATATTTTTTGTATAAAAAAAAGCTGTAACAAAATAAAATATTTTGTTGCAGCAATTTTATTAAAGTGGTACGTCAACTGTAAACGTTGTCCCTAATCCCTTATTAGACTCGATTCTGATATCTCCGTCCAATGTATCAAGGGTCTCCTTGACGATAGCCAATCCTAACCCAGTTCCACCGGTTTCCAGACTTCTGGAACGGTCAACTCGATAAAATCTTTCAAAAATTCGACCTTGATCTTCTTCAGAGATTCCAATTCCAGTATCTTTAATAACAAATTTAATTCGATTTTCAATTTCATCATGATGTACTTCTAAATCAATCTCACCATTTTCTTTGTTGTAAGAAATGGCATTCTTGATCAAATTACGGAAGACAAGATTGATTTTTTCTTTATTGATCGTTACTTCGGGATTACCAAAGTACTGTTGTTTAACTGTTATATTGTGCTTCTTAATCGCAATTGACTGACGATCCAAAATCTTATCAATGTCATCATGCAAATTAATCGTATCAGCCTTTTGCGTATCACGTTTAACTTTAGATAATGACAAAATATCTTGAATTAAATCAGACAAACGAACACTTTCGCTATGAATAATTCCCAAGAAATGATCTAGCTTCTTAGGATCATCTTTAGCACCATTAAGCAAAGTCTCTGAGAAGCCTTCAATTGAGGTTACCGGCGTTTTTAATTCGTGACTGACATTATTAACAAAGTCTACTTGCATACGCTCAATTTGACGACTCTGTGTTAAATCATACAAGATTACTAGGACTTGTTGTTCATAATCTTCTCTTGAGTGAACCAAACGAATAACATTAGCATCCACAAATTTTTGTGAATTACCAACTAATTGAATTTCACGATGATGGTTCTTGTTTTTCTTCAAAGTATGCTCAATCATACGACTCAAACTATAAGTTTTAACATCTTCAATGAACGGATGAATTTCATTAGAAATATTTTCATCCAACAAACTCGACATCGCTTGATTGTGCAACAAGACATCCCCTTGCGAGTTCAACAACATAACTCCAATTGGCAAATGTCCAACCAAACCACGAAAACGTCTTTCACGTAATCTAACATCGTCACGCAATTCATTGATATCCATACTAATTTTGTTAGTTTGTTCAACCAAACCGTATAACTCATCAGTTGGTGACAAAATCAATGAAGACATTTCCTTATCTTTGCGAACTCGACGCAAGTTTTCAGTTACATTTTTAATATCGGCACTCAATTGCTGACGCTTGCGATAATAGAATAAAATCACTGAATCAGTAATTAAGAAATACATCAAAGTAACGATCACAAAAGTCATTGGACTTTGGCTCCAAAAACGATTGTAGGTCTTAGCTACAATGTGACGACTAGAACTCGACATGAAATACATCGTTCTAGTAGTAAAGGTCTTATCAGTCACATAATTCTTGCCAGGAGTAGTCCGGCCATTGTGATACATGTCGTAAGCTTTTTTTTGCATCGTAGTATTTTCTTGACTGGCATCGACATAATTCAAGCCAGCAATTCTAGCTGCGTCTGCAGGTTCATGGTTTTTCTTTAATTCTTTATAAGAGATGGTTTCCTCGGTAAACATATTGTTTTGAGAATCCGCCAAAATACTATCGGAGAAAGTAACTAAAATCAAAAATATTGCAACAGAAATCAAAATGGCAACTATTGGTCCAATTCTTTTCTTCATAAATGTCATACCTCTAAAATATAACCGAATCCATGCACGGTTTTTATTATTTGTGGGTTCTTTGTATCCTGTTCAATTTTATCACGAAGATGGCTAATTTGAATATCGACCATCCGCATTTGTGAATTAGAATTAATGCCCCAGACATTGTCGAAAATCTGTTCTCGAGAAACGACAATACCTTTATTTCTAATCAAAAATTCCAATAATTCATATTCTTTTTTAGTTAGCGAAATTTCTTTGCCATCTAAAATAAGTCCTTTGACATCAGTATTGAGTTCAAAGGTTTTACTCTTCTTCTCTCCCGAAGTTCGGCGCAACACTACTTCGATTCGAGCTAATAATTCCTTAATACTAAAGGGCTTAGTGACATAATCATCTGCACCACTAACTAATCCCTCAATCTTGTTATCTTCTGAATCTACAGCTGTTAGAAAAATAACTGGCGTTAGATTACCGGATTTACGCATTTTTTTCAAAACTTCAATTCCACTCATTTTGGGCAACATTTGATCTAACAACATCAAATCAAAAGTCTGCTCGTTTACTTTGTCAAAGGCTTCTTGACCGTCTTTAGCAGTGGACACTTGATAATCATTACTTTCCAAATTATATTCAATCAACTCTAAAATCGAAGGTTCATCATCGACAACTAAGATTTTTTTCTTCATCTTTATTTGGCTCCTTGTAATTTCCATTGGAGATAAGCATAAATAAATGGATCTAAATCACCATCCATAACGCCTTGACCATTGCTAGTAGAGTAATTTGAGCGATGATCTTTGACCATAGTATATGGATGAAATACATAAGAACGGATCTGTGAACCCCAACCAATATCTAGTTGTTCACCTTGAATCTCAGCATGCTTCTTGGCACGTTCTTCCTCTTCTCTTTGGAACAACTTAGCCTTCAACATGTTCATAGCTGTTTCCCTGTTTTGCAATTGTGAACGTTGTGCTTGCGAACTGACAACGATACCTGTTGGCAAATGGGTAATTCTAACCGCTGAAGAAGTCTTATTGATATGTTGACCACCGGCACCAGAAGATCTAAATACATCAACTCGCAAATCATCATCATTAATATCAACGTGAATACTATCGTCCAATTCAGGCATCACGTCAACTGATGCAAATGATGTATGACGACGACCAGCAGAATCGAATGGAGAAATTCTAACCAATCGATGGACCCCACGTTCAGAGCGCAGCAATCCATAAGCATTTTTACCACGAATCATCATGGAAACACTCTTGATACCAGCTTCATCACCTGGTTGATAATCTTCAATTTCAACTGAGAAATGATGTTGTTCAGCCCATCTTTGATACATTCTCAAAAGCATCGAACCCCAATCTTGCGATTCAGTTCCACCAGCTCCTGGGTGGATTTCCAAAATTGCATTGTGAGAATCATATGGTTCGGCTAATAACATCATTAACTCATATGAACGAAGCTTTTCAGCTAATTTAGACGAATCGTCTACTAATTGTTGCATCAAATCATCTTCTGGATCGTCTTGATACAGCTCGGCTAAAACTTGTAAATTTTCTAAACCTTCACTTAATTCTTTAAAATTATCAAATTTGTCCTTTAAAGAATTAGTCTCATCAATCAGTTTTTGAGCTTTTTCATGATCATCCCAAAAACCATTCTCAGTCATCTGATGTTCATTTTCAGCAATACTTTCTTCGAGATTCTCTAAGTCAAAGAGACCCCCTGAACTGCTTTATTTTGTCTTCCATCTCAGAAATTTTATTTTTAATTTCACCAAATTCCATAACGTCACCTATAAAAAAAGCAGGCCACCGGCCCGCTTTTATCTTTCCATATTTTGTCTGATTTCGGCCTTCATGAATAGTCTTGTAACATCATATTCAATATCTGAAATCATTTCTTCAAACATACGATATCCTTCTTCTTGGTACTCAACCAAAGGATTCAATTGTCCATAACCACGTAGACCAATTGATTGACGTAGTTGATCCATGGCATCGATATGATCAGTCCAATGTTCATCAACAACTCTAAGTATAACAACTTTTTCAAATTCTAGCATTTGTGAAGGATCACCAAGTTGTTGTTTCTTTTGTTCATAGTTCTTGTGAACAAAGTCCATCAAATACTTAACAATTTCTTCAGGCTTCTTAAGTTGTAAATCGACAACGCTCATTTGATCGTCATTAACTAAGGCAGCTTTGGCAAAGTCAGCGATGGCTTCTAATTCCCAATCTTCTTCCTTACCTTGTGTATGAACATCAACTTGTGCCTTAATAGTTCTTTCGATCATAGGAAGCAATACTCGATCAAGATCCTTGTCTTCGTTGATAACTTCCATACGCTCTTTATAAATAACTTCACGCTGTTCACGCATAACATCATCATATTGAAGAGTATTCTTACGTGTATCGTAGTTATTACCTTCAACACGCTTTTGAGCAGATTCAACTTGACGAGTCATCATCTTACTTTGAATAACGGCATCGTCATCTTCAATCTTCAAAGCCTTTAGAACACGTTTGATTCGATCAGAACCGAAACGTTTCATCAAGTCATCTTCTAGTGACATGTAGAATTGTGTTACACCAGGATCACCTTGACGACCAGAACGTCCACGCAACTGATTATCGATACGACGTGATTCATGACGCTCAGTACCAATAACACATAGTCCACCTAGTTCAACAACACCAGGTCCAAGTTTAATATCAGTACCACGACCAGCCATATTAGTAGCAATCGTAACTGCACCACGTTGACCAGCGTTCATAATAATTTCAGCTTCTTTGGCGTGGTTCTTAGCATTCAAGACAGCATGTGGAATACCTTCTTTATCTAATAACTTAGATAGGTATTCTGAAGATTCAACCGCAACAGTACCAACTAGTAATGGTTGTCCCTTAGCATGACGTTTCTTGATTTCACGAACAACGGCCGCAAACTTACTCTTCAAAGTTGGGTACAAAACGTCTTCTTTGTCGACACGGATAACTGGTTTGTTAGTAGGAATTGAAATAACTTCCATGTTATAGATTTCTCTAAATTCTTCAGCTTCTGTCTTAGCAGTACCAGTCATACCAGCTAGCTTGTCATACATACGGAAGAAGTTTTGATAAGTAATGTTGGCCATAGTCTTAGTTTCATCTTGGATTTCTACGCCTTCTTTAGCTTCAATAGCTTGGTGTAATCCATCAGAATAACGACGACCATCCATTACACGACCAGTAAATTGGTCAACGATTTTAACTTCGCCTTCTTGAACCACATAATCAATATTCAAACTCATGATGTAATTAGCACGCAAAGCTTGATCCAAATGGTGGTTCAAAACAGTATTATCAATGTCATAAAGGTTATCAAGACCGAAGTAATCTTCAGCCTTTCTAATTCCTGTTTCAGTCAAACTGATTGACTTTGTAGGCCAATCAATCTTGTAATCATCTTTTTCAAGAGTTTTGGCAAAACGGTCAGCACGAACGTACATTGCAGTTGACTTCTCAGCTGCACCAGAAATGATCAAAGGAGTTCTAGCTTCATCAATTAAAATTGAATCAACTTCATCGACAATAGCATAGTGAAGTGGACGTTGAACCATTTGCTCTTTGTAAACAACCATGTTGTCACGCAAATAATCAAATCCTAGTTCACTATTAGTTGAGTAAGTAATGTCACAATTGTAAGCATCACGTTTCTCTTCAGAACTCATGCTATTAACATTTAGTCCAACTGATAAACCTAGCCAATTGTACAATTCACCCATTTGCTTAGCATCACGGCCTGACAAATATTCGTTAACTGTAACAACGTGTACACCCTTGCCTTCAAGAGCATTCAAGTATACTGGCAATGTAGCTGTCAAAGTTTTACCTTCACCAGTTTTCATTTCCGCAATATTACCTTCGTGCAAAGTAATACCACCGATTAATTGAACTCTAAATGGATAGAGTCCAAGAACTCTTTTTGCACCTTCACGAGCTGTAGCAAAAGCTTCAGGTAAAATATCATCGAGTGTTTCACCCTTAGCTAGTCTTTCTTTAAATTGTGGAGTCTTAGCTTTTAGATCGTCATCAGATAGCTTGCTGTATTCATCAGCATAGCTTTCAATCTTATCGGCAATCTTGCCCATACGTTTGACTTCTCTTTTATCACTTTCGACCCATTTTCTTAGTGGATTTGCCATATTAATATATCTCTCCTAAGTGTTATAAACATACTCTTAATAGTAGCATTAATTTTTAAACTTTTAAACTTAATATCAATTAAACAGACTTTTCAGGATTACAATGATACACCATTTGCGGGTCTTTTTGTGTTAAGAAAGCTTTACAATTCAGCTGAAGATACAAAAAAAGCCGAGATGTCAATTCATCTCAGCTTAAAAATTATTTTTATTCGTTAGTTTCAATTAGACCATATTTACCATCGTTACGTTTATAAACGATGCTTGCCCCATTTGTTTCTGAATCCTCAAAGATAAAGAATTCGTGGCCTAACATTTCCATTTGTAGAACAGCCTCTTCGGCATCCATTGGTTTCAATGATAACCGCTTTGTTCTAACAATTTGTGATTTGTCCTCTTCTGTATCCTTTGGTGTAATGTCATCTAAAGGAAGATCCTTCAAGCTGCCGCCCTCGCGACTCTTACGATTTACACGTGTCTTGAATTTCTTTACTTGTCTTTCTAGCTTATCGACAACTAAATCAATTCCGGCATACAAATCATCATTTACTTCCTCAGCTCTCAATGTGATGTATGGTAGTGGAATTGTTACTTCAACCTTTGTACCTTTTGAAGGGTATGTTTTTAAGTTTACATGAGCAATTGGATTGCTTCCATCACTAAAGTATTTTTCCATTTTGGAAAGTCTTTTTTCGACGTATTCGCGAATTGATGAAGTTACTTCGATATTTTCACCACGTACATTAATAGTTAACATAATAATCTCTCCTTCCGACGATAGGAAATTAAAGAGCGTTCTTACATCTCTTTAGTGTAATTATAATATTCTTACGCCTATATGACAACGTTTTCACTATCGAGATAATGAAAATGTTGAAATATCAGAAAAACCAGCTCTTAAAAATATATCATGACTATGCATCAAAGTCCGTCCGGTCGTATAAATATCGTCCAATATTAAGATACTTTGATTTCTTTGAATCTGCTCTAATTCTGGCAAAGGATAAAAGGTTTGTGGAGTCTGCAGCCTCTCCAAACGATTTTTTTGTGCTTGTGGCTTATCAGCATCTGCTTTGACTAAGAGTTTTTTCAAATTAAAAATATCTTTATATAGCTCATAAACCGGATCAAAACCTCGTGCTTGAAGATGACTCGGGCTAGCAGGAATGTAAGTAACTACATCAAAAGAGTGTTTCAAAGACCATCTCTTTATATCTTGATAAAATAATCGTGCTAACAAGACATCTCCGTATCTTTTATACAGCTTGAAGTAGCTGTGTATGAACTGATTATACTCAAACAAAGCCTGATGGCAATTGATTATTTGATATTTCTTTTCCCACATCAGACAATCCTGACAAATTGTCCCAATATTAGGTTTACAACAACGCGGACAATTGTTTTGTCCCTCTAATGGTTCCAACTGACTACGACATAAATCACAAATATAATTTGGTATCTTAGTTCGAAATAAAAACATTTCTGATATTTTTAAATTATTATTTATTTCTGCGCCACAATTTAAACATCTCATTTTTTTGCCTGCTGATTTAAATATTTGATTTCTGCACAAGCCAGACGAATCTGCTCTGTGTAATATTGATAGTAGAAATGGACTTCATCATCATAAGAATCCTTTCCCCTACCAGCTCTTCCCGCTATTTGAATCAGCGTCGTCTTCGTAAATTCTTTGGCTTGTGCTTCTAAAACGATTACCGTAATCTTTTTGAATGTGACGCCACGCTCTAAAATTGTCGTCGTCAAAATAGCTTGAACTTCTTGATCACGAAATTGTTGTACTTTTTCTAATCGTTGCTTATCTTTGGAACTCACATCAACAAACATTAATGTTGGATATAATTTCTTTAATTGTTCAGCAAAGGATTTCATAATTGGTATTTGTGGGAAAAACAACATAAATCGTTGCTTGTTATGAATCATTTGATTTAATTTATAACGCAATTGGGGATTGATACCACAGAAATCAATTTTTTTAAACAAAAGATGACACTGCGGTTCAGGTAGTGGATGACCATGAAATCTTTGATACAATTTACTCAAGGTAATTTTGCCTTGCTGAACATCTTGAAGTAATTTCTTTGGTGGTGTAGCAGATAGATAAACAATCATTCCACCAGTCTTTTTAGCTTTAAGGATAGCTTTATGCAGCATCTCATTACCTTCCAGGGGATATGAATCTACTTCATCAATTATCAAGACGTCAAAAGCATGCTCAAAACGAATCAATTGATGAACTGTCATAATGGCAATCTGAGTCAAATGATATTTTTCTTCACTCTTGCCATGAAAAAGTCCAATTGAAGTTCTAGGAAAAACTTTTTGAATTCGTGGGAATAATTCAATGCAGACGTCAACCCGAGGTGAACACATTGCCACTCGTTGGCCTTCTTTTAATATTTGTTCAATCAAAGGAAAAATCATCTCTGTTTTACCAGCACCAGTTACGGCCCAAACTAAATGATCTTGTCTCTTTTGAAAAGCATTTATAAGCTCTCTAACACCTTTTTGTTGATTCGAAGTTAATTGTCCATTCCATCGTAGGTATTGGCTCTGAGCTGGATAAGAGACGTCTGTTGGAGTAATTATTAACTTATCGTCTACCTGAATTTTTCCTAAGTTAATGCATTGACGACAGTACTGAAAATCAATTGGTAATTTTTTAATTTCCATTAAACAGCGTCGACAAAATAATTTATTATCCTTTTTAAAAGTTGCTCCACAAATCGTACCTCCTAATGTCTGGAGCTTATATAAATCTTCATTCTCTAAATTAGCCGCATTGAGTACACGGCCACCCAAATATTCATTTATTTTATTCATATAAAAAAATACGCAAAGGAGTCATTATTTTTGGAAAACTATAAAACAATCGCTCAAACTGGCAGTCACGAAAAAGATATCAAAAAGTCTCGTTTCATTGCACATGTCGCTCAAGTCTTTTCTGAAGATGAAGCTAATGAATTTATCAAAAAGATTCGTCAACAAGAATCTGGAGCAACTCACAATTGCACTGCCTTTATCGTCAAAGAAAATGTTCTAATTGAACGTATGTCAGATGATGGTGAACCCAGTGGAACTGCAGGATCACCAATTTTAAACGTCTTACAACAACAGGAATTGCAAAATGTGGCCGTCGTCGTTACTAGATATTTCGGTGGTATCAAATTAGGAGCTGGTGGTCTTATCAGAGCTTATTCTTCAACCACTGCCGAAGCGGTCAAAGAAATTGGCTTAGTTGAAAATCGCATTCAACAAGGATTTGAACTAACTATTCCGTATCATCTGTTTGACAAATTTGACAACTATGCCAAAAACGAGAAAATCAAGCTTGAAAATAAACAATTCACTACCGATATTAAATGTGAAATTTATTTAGATTTAAACGTGGTTGATCAAGCCGTACAAAATATCAAAGATTTATTCCAAAACCAAATTCAATTAAAGGAAACTCAAAAAACTTACAAACAAGTTCCTATTGAAGCCAATTAAAAAATCCGATTCGCATAAAAAAGCGAACCGGATTTTTTTAGTATTTACCCGTCTGCATAGTAAAAACTGGAGTGTCAGTTCCTTGATGCTCTTTTTGGCTTTCCTTAAAAATTTGATACATCCCTCGATATTTTTCATAATCTCGATACATATTATTGCGAATAGATTTAGGAATTGATTCCCAATCGACAAAATTAATTCTAGCAACATAGCTACCACGGTGTTTTACCATTGCATAAGATTTATTTTTAGGAGCTAAGCCACCGTAAAAAGTTAAAAATGAAGAGTCTCCCCATGCATTGTCAGTTACAACCATATTTTTATATGGCGAACCTAGGATTTTTTTAGTTTTACCATGAGAATCTTTAACATTTTCATAATCTGAAGCAATAGCATTTTTTTCAGTTGGCAAAGCAGCATAACCAATTTTTGTCTCCAACAACGGATTAAATCGATCGACCATAACATTCTTATATTGGTAAGTTGATAAAAAGTAAAAAACTCCTCCAACAGCAAAAACTAATACTAAAATTGCTATTAACCATTTTTTATAAACTCGTTTTAATTTCAAATCCTTATCAATTTTTTGCACAGTTTCAAAATCTCCCTTTAAAAATTCGTCTAAGGAAACTTTCAAAATAGAACTCAAATTGATCAACATCGAAATATCTGGATAAGTCCGACCAGTTTCCCAACTAGAAATCGTCTTATCAGAAACATTTAATTTCAAAGCTAATTCTCGCTGGGTTAAGTTACTTTGTTTTCGATACTTCTTTAGCTGTTCACTCAATTCCATATTGAATCCTCCTCAACTCCAATTTAAAAGTATCAACATATATTTACTACCTACGGAAAGTAGAACTCAACCTTTCAATCATCTAAGATTTGTAGAATGTCTCTAGAGACAAAAAAAGCAGGCGCTATAACGGCGCTTGCTAATCTTTCTTTTCCATTCTTTTAACGAATCTTTGAATTGCACGTAATAAAGGTTGACGATCATCGCCAAGTAAACCAATTGATTCAATAAATAATTCCAAACCAATCAAAACGCCAACTGTTAGCAAAACACTTCCCCATAAAGTTGACAATGGATACAACAATGAAATGAAAGCAAAAACTAATGATAATCCATAAATTACTAAAACAGTCTGACGATGTGACAAACCTAATTGCATTAAGCGGTGGTGCAAATGGTGCTTATCAGCTTGCATAATTGGTTTTTTATTCAATAATCTTCTTAAAATTGCATAAACAGTATCTGTAATTGGCACACCCATAATGACTACCGGCATCAATAAACTAATGAAAGTTACATTCTTGAGGCCCTTTAAAGAAAAGACGGCCATCATGAAACCAATAAAGAGTGAACCTGTATCACCTAAGAAAATACTAGCTGGATGGAAATTATGTGGCAAGAAACCAATTAAGGCTGCTACCATCGCAAAAATCCAAATCGCTACATAAACATTAGTCATATTTAAGAAGAAATATGCCATAACTCCCATGGTAAACAACGCAATGATTGAAACCCCAGTCGCTAAACCATCGAGCCCATCAATTAAATTGACCGCATTAGTAATAGCGATAATCCAAATGATAGTTATTGGCAAACTCCACCAGCCAAGTTGGAATGAACCAAAAATTGGTAACGTGACCTCATTCATTCTAATTCCAGCTAAGAAGTAAATTACTAACGCTGCTGCTAAAATACCAGCCAACTTAGCTTTGGGTGACAACTCTCTAATATCATCAATAATCCCTGTCAAAATAATGATACATTCGGCCAAGAAAACACTGAACAACTCATGAGTAGGAAATTGTTCGCGCAATAACACAAACGTCGAGAAATTAAACGCAATAAAAATAGCCAGTCCACCCATTGTGGGCATTGGCTTAACATTTACTCGCCGAGCATTTGGTTTATCCACAGCTCCTAAAATATAGGCTAATTTCACTACGAAAGGAGTTATTGCGGCTGACAGAATCATCGTTAAAAATAATTTTACTATTACACTAAACATAACCGACATTTTAGAAAAACTCACTTTCCATTAATAAAACAATTATACAATACCAGACCCTTAATCTAAAAGAAAATAAAAAAAGAGTGTACCCTTTTGATACACCCCTCAATAATTATTTTGCTAATTCAACTTTTCTGACTTCACGAACAACTGTAACTTTGATATGTCCAGGATATTCAAGGTTATCTTCAATTTCACCTTTAATATCTCGAGCCAAAATTGCAGCTTGATCGTCAGAAATTTGTTCAGGCTTGACCATGACACGAATTTCATGACCAGCTTGAATAGCATAACTATGATCAACACCTTCATGTTTATCGGAAATTTCTTCCAATTTCTCAAGACGGTGAATGTAATTCTCCATCGATTCTGATCTAGCACCAGGACGCGATGCAGAAATTGCATCAGCCGCTGCAACAATTGTTGCAATCAATGATGTTGGTTCAACATCCCCGTGATGTGAAGCAATCGTATTAATGACTACTTCTGGTTCTTTATACTTAGTTGCGATATCCACACCTATTTCTACGTGGGATCCGTCAACTTCACGATCGATAGCTTTACCGATATCGTGTAATAAACCTGCTCGTTTTGCTAACATAACATCTTCACCCAACTCTGAAGCCATTACAGCGGATAATTTAGCGACTTCAATTGAGTGATTCAAAACATTTTGACCGTAACTCGTACGATATTCCATACGTCCAATAATCTTAATCAAATCAGGATTAATCGAGCTGATACCCAAACTATAAACAGTTTGTTCACCAACTTCACGAATATGATCATCCATTTCTTTTCTAGCCTTATCGACCATTTCTTCGATACGAGCTGGATGAATTCTTCCATCTTCAATCAATTTCTCCAAAGCCATTCGAGCAATTTCTCGTCTGACTGGATCATAAGCACTTAATGCAACTGCTTCTGGAGTATCGTCGATTATCAAGTCAACCCCCGTTAACGCTTCGATAGTCCGGATATTTCTACCCTCACGACCAATAATTCTCCCCTTCATGTCTTCATTAGGCAATGTAACGGTTGTAACGGTCGATTCTGAAACAGTATCAGCTGCACTTCTTTGTATAGCTGCAACGATCAAAGCCTTAGCATCCTTTTCTGCTGTTTGCTTAGCTTGTTCGTCACTTTCTTTAATCATTTTGGCACGTTCATGAACCAATTCTTTATTTAATTTATCAAGAATGATTTTTCTCGCTTGTTCGCGAGTTAAGTTACTTACTCTTACCAGCTCCGCTTGCTGTTTTTCAAGAGTATCAGTCAATTGTTTAGCTTTTTCATCAAGTTTTTGTTGGCGCACTGCAAGATTATTCTCGTTGTGCTCGATATTGTCCTCACGTTTTTCAAGCGTTTGGTCTTTTTTATCCAAAATGTCTTGTCTTTCGAGAACACGATTTTCTTGTTTCTGAATATCTTTACGACGTTCTTTCAATTCATCTTCTTGCTTCTCACGATACTGATGAATTTCATCCTTGGCTTCAAGTAATTTTTCCTTTTTCAAGGACTTAGCAGCCTTGTTAGCGTCCGAAACAATATCTTCAGCAGTCTGTTTAGCTTGTGAAAGTTTTTTCTCGTAGGCATCTTTACAGAGAGCATATCCGAAAAGGACACCCACAATTAATGTTACTAGAGCGAAAGAGAAGGTTATGATAGCAGGATACATGCCATCACCTCCATATTTGCTTTTAAAAAATGTGTTTGTAAAAATTTAAATGTTGCAGATTATTACATACAACTTAATATTATAGAATAAATATCGCCTGTCGACCAACTAAAAAGAAAAAAAAGAGACACAATCGGCCTCTTTTCTCTTATTTATTTTCTTTTTTATCAGCCTCAAGATTTAAATCTAGAGCTTCATCGTCTTTTTTAGCTGTTTTTTCATCTTTTTTTGAATCTTTGGAATCTTTAGCATTTTTGGCATCATCAGAATTTTCTTCATCCTCTGGTTTGCCATCCATGCCATAAGCTGCACGAACCTTTTGCTTGATTTCTTCCATCTTGTCAGGATTATTAGCTAGATAAGCCTTAGCATTCTCACGACCTTGACCAATTCTCTCATCACCGTAAGAATACCATGATCCACTCTTGTCGATAATATCCTTGTCGACAGCCATGTCTACTAATTCACCAGTTTGAGAAATACCATGACCATACATAATATCTACCAAAGCAATCTTAAATGGTGGAGCAACCTTGTTCTTGACAACTTTAATCTTTGTACGGTTACCAATTACATCTGTACCATCTTTGATTTGTTCAGCACGACGTACTTCTAGTCTGATTGTTGAATAAAATTTCAAAGCACGGCCACCAGGAGTAGTTTCTGGATTACCAAACATGATACCAACTTTTTCACGGATCTGATTAATAAATAAGGCAATTGTCTTTGTCTTATTGATTGAACCAGACAATTTACGTAGAGCTTGTGACATCAATCGAGCTTGAAGACCAACGTGGGAATCTCCCATTTCACCTTCAATTTCAGCACGTGGAACCAAAGCAGCAACAGAATCGACAACGACGATATCGACCGCACCACTAGATACCAAAGCATCAGCAATCTCTAATCCCTGTTCACCTGTATCAGGTTGCGATAACAATAAGTCATCGATATTAACACCCAAAGCAGTTGCATAAGCGGGATCCATGGCATTTTCAGCATCAATATATGCTGCTGTACCACCTTGTTTTTGAACTTCAGCAACGGCATGTAAAGCAACGGTTGTTTTACCAGAACTTTCAGGCCCATAAATTTCTACGATTCTTCCTCGTGGAAAGCCACCGACACCTAATGCATTATCAAGCGCAAGTGAACCACTAGAAACAGTTGAGATTTGAGTATTTAAATCATCACCCATTCTCATAATAGCGCCCTTACCAAAATCCTTTTCAATCTTTTTTAAGGCTACATCCAAAGCCTTTTGTCGTTCATCTTTAGCCAAATTGCTTTCCTCCTAATGCATTCATCACTAGTTATATTATTAGTAATTCATCAAAAAAGCAAGAAAAAAGCGAACAAATGTTTGTCCGTTATATTATTTCTTGAACGAGAGCAAATCCACAAAGAACAGACTTTTCACGAATTGCTTGACGTGATCCAGAAAAATGAAATTCTTTGACGATTTTTTCGTTATTTGTACGGTTGTAAGCACTGATAAAGACTGTTCCCACAGGGTTTCCTTCTAGTGGATCAGGTCCCGCTACACCTGTGAAACCAACACCAATATCAACTTTTATTTTCTCAGCAGACAATTTGGCCATTGCCAAAGCTACAGGTCCACTGACGACAGTATTATCTTCAATCAACTGTGGATCCATTCCTAGCAATTGTACCTTGATAGAATCGGCATAAGTGACGAAACCACCATCGAAGACGTTTGAAGCACCTGGAACAGTAGCAACAGTTGCCTGAAACATTCCAGCTGTTAAACTTTCCGCTGCAGTAATCTTCAAATGAGCTTGTTTTAATAGCTCAACTGTCTGTTTAGGAAAATTCTCAAGCTCTTCTGGGATCCCCTTTTCAAAATCTAATCGTTCAATTGTCTTTAAAAAATCTATCTCTTTTTTCATTGCTCTCTCTTTCAAATTACGTATTAAGATTTGAAAATATCTTTACTTTGAATAAAGTAATCAGCACCTGAGTAAATAGTGAAAATCAAACAGATATATAAGAAAATTTCTCCAATTGGAATATTGATAGCGGAGAAGAAAATATTATGCATCAACAAGAAAATGATAGCTAACATTTGAGTAGTAGTTTTGATCTTTCCTGGCATTTGAGCTGCCATGACCTTGCCACCAACTTCCAAAACAATAGTTCTTAAACCAGTGACTGCTAATTCACGACAAACAATAATAGCAACAACCCAAGCTGGAGCCATTTTAAAGCTAACCAAGAAAATGAATGCTGTCATGACTAACATTTTGTCAGCCAATGTATCAGCAAATTTACCAAAGTTAGATACCAAATGGTACTTACGAGCAATTTTACCGTCCAACAAGTCAGTCAACGAGGCAACAATAAAGACTACTGTTGCTAAAACATGATTGACCGGAATCAAATCATTAGCGACGTAAATATCACCTAAGCCACTCCAATTAAAAGCTAATAAAATAATAAAGACCGGAATTAAAATAATCCGTAACATGGTTAATTTATTTGGTACATTCCAAACCATTGAAAAAATCCTCCAGAATACTAATTTTGACAAAATAATGGTGCCTACCCATAAAGATTAGACACCATTATTTTATTTTTCAATATTAAATGTCAAAGTTTTGACGATAGTGCTACCACTTTGTGATTTAGACAAGTCAACGTCCTTACCATCAATCGTAACTTTAGTGTTATTAACGTTACCAGTTTGAATAGTGAAAGTTGTTGTATCACTAGGAACAGTAGTTTCCTTTTTCTCATCAGCACTAAGAGCTTGTTGCCAAGTTGTATTGTCGCCTTCCTTGAATTGAATCCAAGCTTGACCATTACTACCTTCTACAACAACTTTTAATCCATCACTTGGAGCATTAGTGATTGTATATGTTCCTTCAGTGTCAGATTCTTTAACAGCTGTCTCTTTAGACTTAGTTTCTGTTTTTTTAGCAGCTTTTTTCTTTGTTGTTGTTTTCTTGGCAGTCTTCTTTTTAGTTGTTTGTTCAGTATTATCCTTGGGAATTGTCACGCTTGATGAACTTTGACTCTTATGAATCATTCCAAAAGCGATAACTCCGATAATTACGATAACTATGATTCCAACGACAATTTGAGGAATATAGTTGCCTAAATTAGAGAAGAAAGAATTTGACTCTTCCTTGATACTTCTAGTCTTAGTTTCTTCAGGAGCAGATTCCTGTGTAGGTTGTGCATTAGGAATATCTGACTTGTATTCTTCCAACAAGTCATCACTTGAAATACCAACAGCATCAGAATATTGCTTGATAAAAGCTCTGACGTAGAAATCACCAGGAAGATGATCAAATTGACCCTCTTCAATAGCAATCAAATATCTTTTTTGAATTTTTGTGATTTGTTGTAAATCATCAATTGTGTATCCTTTTTTGATACGAGCATTTCTTAATTTTTGGCCAATTTCGTCCATTATTTACCACCGATTAACTAATTTTTCTAAGTATAACATATATTATTATCTAACTACTAGCGACCTTATAGCAACCAACCGCCTGCAAAATAAATTGTTTGTCCCGTTAGGTAATTTGATTTGATATTAACTAAATAACTAACCAAATCAGCTATTTCATCAGGATTTGCCAACCTATCTGCTGGTATCTCATCTTTAACGTTCTCAAGGTCTTCACTCGAAAATTCTTGAGTATTCATCTTAGTATTGACGGCTCCAGGAGCAACAACGTTAACTGAAATACCCAGAGAAGCTACTTCCTTAGCATAGGCATCTGCAAAAGAGGACATTGCTCCTTTGACAGTACTGTAAACTACTTCCATTGCCGAACCGATTTTTCCATAAATTGATCCGATAAAAACAATTCGACCATGATGCGTTTTAGCTAGTTTATCTTGAAGCGCCTGTAAAATTAAAATAGGTAACTTTACGTGAATATTCCACAAAGAATCAATTTCCTTTTCCGAAATATCAACTAACAATTTATAGTAAGTGTTACCTTGAGCAAAAACCACAGCATCCAATCCAAAAATCTGACTGGTCAATTGATCAACTGTGTCTTGCTCCATATTGAATTTAATAGGAATAAAATCCTGTTGCGGATATTTTTCCACAAGTTCTGTGCGTAACTTTTCAATTCGTTCCCGATTTTGATTGTAATGCAAATATAAGGACCAACCCTTTTGTGCTAGTTTTTTTGCACTACTGGCACCGATATCACCGGAACTTCCCATAACTAATGCATACATAGTTTACTTCCTATTTGGTAAAAGATTGTAGTAGGTGCAATTATCATCTCTCAAAAACTTCTCTGCAATTGTCAAAACGTCATCTTTTTTAATTGAATCAATCATATTGATTAACTCTAAGTAATCGACATCATAGAAATAAAGTTCCGCCATCTGATTAGCAATGGCTTCAGGAGAATTCTGTGCAAACAAGTAAGAGCCAATGGCATCACGCTTAATTCTTTCAAATTTAGCATCCGTTAGAACTTCTTTTAATGAATCATAAGACAAGTGATTGCCTAGATATTCTTGAAATTTTTGAGGATTATTATTTGACCCACTAATTATGATAAAACAATAGTTATTTTCTGCAACTACATTATAAGAAAAACTATCATCAATTAGACCAGAATTACTCATTTCTTGATAATTCTTGGAAGATTCACCAATCAGAGTCTCCATAATCATATTTAATTCAAATTGTTTCTTTACTAAATCGTACCCAGACATTTCAGTATCAATTCTAATTCCATAGGCACTGCGAGCCTGACTAATATCCATCGTTTCCGATCCACCTTGACCAATTGGTTCAAATTGACGATTAATTTTTTGCAAGGGTTCATCGATTTGATGAAAATTAGAATTTTCAACTATATTTTCAACCTTTTCAAAATCAACATCCCCGACTAGAACGAGGTTCATATTATCAGGTCGATAATTTTGTTGATAAGTCGACAATAAATTTTTGCGATTGATTTGTTTTAACGACTCACTTGAGCCAGCAATATCTTGTGCAATCGGATCATTAGGATACAATTGTCCCAAAATCCGTTGTTCCAATACCCATTCGGGCATATCTAGATACATTTGAATTTCTTGATCGATGATTCCCCGTTCGGATGCAACATTTTCATCGGTGAAATATGGATTTTGAATCAAGTCTAATAAGACCTTCAAATTATCATATGGGTTATCTAAAGTTTGGAACAAATAGGCCGTTTTCGTATAACTAGTGTAGGCATTGGAATTAGCACCGTATTGGGCAAATTTTTCCGATACATCATAATTAGGCTTAGCGAACAGTTTATGCTCAATAAAATGAGCAATTCCAGCAGGTAGAGTCCCTTTATTCGTTCTAGTATCTACTGAGCCAAAATTAGTCATCGCTAATCCATAAACCTGATTAAATCCTGACATCGGTACAACATTGATTTGTAAACCGTTATTTAACTTCTTTGTTTGTTTCTCTAACTTCTCAGTCATTCGAATCTCCAATCAACTGATATTGTGCAATAGCGTGTAAATTATTGGCCACACTAGCAATATGATCACGATCTAAATTATCTAATTCTGTTTGAAACTGCTCATCGCTCATCAACGTCTTGGGATAGACAGTTTCCCAAATACTACGCATGATGTAGTACTGAATTGAATCAGTCGCTATCTTTCTTCTTGTCAACATGACCTTTTGAGCATGTTCAACTTGAGTATCAGTAAATTCACCATTTTTAATAAAGTCAATTTGTTGATTGATCAAATCTAAAGCTTTTTGAACTGAATCAGAATCTAACCCAGCTTGGATCGTGACTAAATGGCTCAATGGTTGATAAGTACTGGATACTGAATAAGCTAAACTATTCTTCTCTCGGACTTGTTGGAACAATTGTGATTGATCATCACCACCCAAAATCAAATTCATAATTTGAGGTGCCAAGCGATTAAATTTTTTAGAAACGCCTTCGGTTGCATAAGCTAGAGCAATTCGACTTTGATTGAGATGTTTATGTTCAATTTTTTCAGCTGGATTAGCAATCAATTGATTGAACTTATCGAATTCAATTTTCAAATCTAGGCGTTCATTATTCATTTGAGTATAAAAGCTACTAGTTAAAATATCTTCTGCAAATTTTTCTTCATCAACATTTCCAACGACATTAATGACAATCGTATCGTTTTTAATTACATCTTGGTACATTTCCAGCAATTTTTCATTTGTTAACTCATTTAGTTGATCAATACTACCAAAAATCGGTATTTGACGATCAGGATTGTTTTGATAAATCAACTTAGTTAAACCAAGCGTACTGACTAAATCTTGATTATCTTGAATCGAAACCAAATTAGACATCAAATTACGTTTTTCAGTTTCAAAAGATGTTTGATTGAATTCCTTGCCTGTTAAATTTGGTTTAAAAATTATCTCATTCAATAATTCCAAATTGTCTTTAATTTGCGTTTGACCATCAATCAAAAAATTAGGATCAGCAAATTCAATGCTGAAAGCTAAATCATTAAAATTCAAAAGATTACGTGTAAAAACATTGATTTCAGAACCATACAATTCCATTTCGCGGTCATTTATCGATCGAAAACTAGGATAATTAGCCGTTGAATTGGACATAACGTTAGCCAACAATCGACGACCCGTAGTTTCTTCTTTCTTCAAAGGACGAAGAAAATCGACTTGAATTTTAATAGTTCGAAATTTTTTGATTGGATTTATATTTAAGAAAATATTCTTTGCTAATGTTTTTCTCAATTTTTCACCTGATTTTTTCTTATTGTTTCTAGTTGTTCGGGAGTAATTAGTACTTTTCGTGGCTTACTGCCCTCTGATGGTCCCACGATACCCTTATTTTCCATTTCATCAACCATTCTTGCAGCTCGATTATAACCGATAGCAAATCTTCTTTGAAGCATAGAGACACTAGCTGACTGACCTTTAACGATCATATCGACAGCATCATCCCAGTATTCATCTTCTGGTTTATCACTATCACTGCCACCTTCTTCAACATCAGTAGGAATCATTTCTTCATCGTAATGGGCCTCTTGTTGCTCACTGACAAATTTCACGACATTTTCAACCTCTGATTCGGAAATATAAGCTCCCTGAAGTCGAATTGGTTTACTCTTCCCGATTGGTTGGAAAAGCATATCTCCTCGTCCTAAGAGCTTCTCAGCTCCAACTGAGTCCAGAATAGTTCTTGAATCGACCCCACTAGAAACGGCGAAAGCCATTCTCGATGGAATATTGGCTTTGATCAACCCAGTAATAACATCAACAGAAGGACGCTGCGTTGCAATAATGATATGTAATCCGGCTGCACGTGCCATTTGAGCTAAACGAACGATAGCCGCTTCTACTTCATGACCAGCTACCATCATCAAATCAGACAACTCATCAACGATAACGACAATAAATGGCAAGCGTTCCATCTTATCCTCATCTGCAGCAGTTTCATTGAACTTATCAACGTCAGCGTTATACTCACCAATGTTACGGTGACTAGTCTCAGCAAACAATTTATAACGACGTTCCATTTCTTTAACAGCTTTTTGTAACGCTCCAGCCGCTCTTCTAGCATCAGTAACTACTGGAATCAACAAATGAGGAATACCGTTATAAACGTTCAATTCAACCATCTTGGGATCAATCAAAATCAGTTTGACCTCATTAGGTTTAGCTTTCATCAAAATACCCGTGATAATCGTATTGATTGCGACTGACTTACCACTACCAGTAGAACCAGCAATTAACAAATGGGGCATTTTAGTAATGTTAGCTTCAATGATATTACCAGAAACATCTTTTCCAAGTGGAACAACTAACGGATGAGTCTTATCTTTTTGATTTTCAGTGATATCTTTAAATGAAACTGTTGAAATAGTCTTATTAGGTACTTCAATACCAACAAATGGTTTCCCTGGAATAGGCGCTTCAATACGAATATCTTTAGCGGCCAATGCCAATGCTAAATCATCAGCCAGATTGACAATCTTACTTACCTTAACACCAACGGCTGGTTGAACTTCATACTTTGTGATAGTTGGTCCTAAACTAGCCTTTTTAACTTCAACGTCAACGCCAAAACTCTTAAAAGTCTGACGCAACTTATCTTTGTTCTCTTCAATCAAGTGAACTTCTGAAGTTTGATCCGTCTGTGGTACTTGCTTCAACAAATCAACGGATGGCAACTCATAACCATCATTATCACCCGGCTCAGCTTTCTTATAACCAACTGGATCTGGTAAATCTTTATCTTTAGTGCCGTCGATACCATAAGGTTTAGATACCACAGTAGCCATTGAAGTTGGCTGTTCCGGAGGTTTTGGTGCTCTTTCGATTTCAAAGTCATCTGGTTTCTTGTCTTCTTTTTTGTCTTCAACAAAACTGTTGAAACCATCTTCCGTCTTATTGTCATCCCTTACTATTGGAGCACGTTTAACTGGCTTATCAGATTTAAGATTAACTTGCTGAGTTTTCTTTTGATCAACGTAATTGCTGTAATGACCAACTAAAATATCTTTAATTTTGATAAACAGATGCTTTAAGAAAACCAAAATATCAGTTGTTACAACTGAAACTTGTTTCATCGTAACGTTTAATAACATTAAAAATCCAATAAAAATAATTAACGCAGTGACAAAGTACGTTCCCACACTTGAAAACATCGGCATGAAGAAACTATATAAATAAGAACCTATCATTCCTCCACCGACTGATCCACCGACATCGACCTGCGTTATATCGGCAGACAGAGTATTCCATGTGACGAGATTATAATTGTGATATAGCGACATACTGGAGAAGAAAATGCCGTGTAAAATTATTAGTGTTCCTAAATAAACAAACAAAAAACCAAAGTTTCGTTTAGGCGACAACAATGGAAATCGCCCTGTAGCAATGATGAATGCCGCTACAACGATACTGATAATCAATAATACTGGATAACTATCCCCAACAAAAATTCGATAAATATTATCGAAAGTTTTGCCAACGAGACCAAACTTGAATAAGCCTAGAATCGCCAAGATTATCCACACTAAACTGACCAAAGATCTAATCAGCCGTGAATTATCAACGGTTTTTTTACTCTTTCTAGGCCTTGAACTTGCCTTTTTTTTAACCATAAGTACCTCACATGAATTTAAAAGTAATCATCTAAAATTATACCTTTTTTGAACATTAAAAAAAACAGCCCTCAAGGACTGTTTATTTGTCTTCTTCATTATTAGGCTTAATTTCTGCATCTTTAGTGAAGTTAAGTGAAACACCGTGATTCAACGTTACACTCGTAACTTGATAAGTTAATGTTTCAATATACTCAACTGCTGAACGAGAGATTTGTTGAACTTGCTTGCCATCTAGGTCTTCCGCTTCACCGTGGAAACCAACAGGTTGAACTACTTGTCCAACTAATCCTGAAACTTTAAAAGGAGCATCTTTCATATGGATTTCAAAAGGAATAACCACTTGAAAAATCTTTCCTTCGTCTTCATTCATAGGCTGACCGTTCTCATCTTTAAATTCAGGATGCTCGATACTAATATTTAAAGTACTCTTCTCATCGGCACTTGGTGATTCAACATCATAGTGAAACGCTTGAACGCTAACTGCACCTTTATTAATTTTCATAGTTTTTCTCCTAATCTAATTTATCGTGTTCATAATGATGACTTAATTCCAAACCAGCAAAATGTTGTTGGCGCACGGCTTCATAAATAACCAAAGCTGCACTGTTAGATAAATTTAATGCTCGAATATTATCACTCATAGGAATTCGTAAGCACTTTTCAGGGTTACGGCGCATGAAATCTTCTGGCAAACCAGTTGTCTCTTTACCAAATAAAAAGTAATGATCAACTGAAGTATCTGAGAAATCTTGATCACTATAAACCTTATCTGAAAATTTAGTAATTAAATATAAATATTTATCGTCAGGTATTGATTCCAAAAAAGCATCCAAATCATCATGATAAGTAATGTCAACTTTTTCCCAATAGTCCAAACCTGCACGCTTCATATGAGCATCATCAGTATTGAAACCTAATGGTCTGATCAAATGTAATTTAGTATTAGTTCCCGCACAAGTTCTAGCAATATTACCAGTATTAGCTGGCATCAATGGTTCATAAAGTGCAATATGGTTCGTCATTATTTAATCTCCTTTTACATAAACAAAAAGCGCATGACCTCGGTGAAAACCACAGCAAGGACATGCGCTAGTATAGCCTCTTGTTTACTTGCTTTTGTCAAAATTACTCCTGAGAAAAACAAATAACCCCAAAACTCATAAAACATTATATACGTTTTATCCGGTCTAGACAATGGTTTTTGAATTATTTGTGATTTTTCTTAGAATTTTCTGTATCTTTTACAGTTGTCGTTTCATCAAGTGGCTCAACATCTTCATCATCGTACCAAGAAGAATTACGTTTGAACCAATTAAAAATTCTCGTACAAATAATTTTTAAAATAGCAAAGATTGGAATTCCTGCAATCATTCCTACTAACCCGTACAATCCAGCCGAAACTAGCAAAACTAGAATTGTCGTTACAGGATGCATTTGCATTTTATTACCAACAATGATTGGTGAAATAACACGCGTCTCAATCGTCTGCTCAACGGCAAAGACAATCAATACTTTTATAACCATCGATGGAGCAATAAAGGCCGCAATGACTAGTGAAGGAATCAAGGCTAATGCTGAACCGACGTAAGGAATCAAGTTTAAAATCCCGGCAACGATTCCTAAAATCAAAGCATATCGTTGTCCAATAATCAAATAGCCAACAAAGAACATAACGGCTACCCAGAAAGCTACTGTCAACTGTCCAGTAATGTAAGAACTCAACGACTGACTAATTTCTGAAAGCATATCACTAACCGATTTCTTCAAACGATTAGGAACGAATTTAACAACTGATACCTTGAATTTCTTGTCGTCTTTTAACATAAAGAACAAGATAAAAGGTGCCGTTAGCAAGATCATGACAACATTAGTCAAGACACTTACCGCCGAGCTTAAATTATTCATCGTCTGTGGCAAGATTTGGCTCATAGATTTTTCAAAACTCTTCGTGATGCTGGCATTAGTTGTAGCTAGTCGCTCTTTAACAATATGTAATTTTGGATCAGAAAACATATTTTGCAAGCTCTTATTCAAAGAATCCCAATATTGTGGCCAATTCTTAACTAATGAATCAACTTGGCTTTGTACGAAGGGAATCAGAGACATAACGCCCCAAATCAATAATGCCAAAATAATAATAAAAACAAAGGCAATTGAAATAATCCGATTAACATGAAGTTTGCTTTCCAAAACATTAATCAGCGGATTAATCAGGTAATACAATACCAAGGCCAAAATAACTGGTGGCATGACAATTCCTAAAATTTGTCCGACTGGTTGAAAAACAAAACTGATTTTCGAAAATAAAAATATAATCAAAAACACTAAAAATATATTAACCAAAATCACCGTCAATTGGTTGTTTAAGAACCATTTGTAAAACCAACTTTTATTTTTTTCCGGTGTTTCTCGCATAGATTGCTCCCCAAAATTTTTATACAAAGATTATACTGTATATTATAATACTATACATTATTTGGAGGAATTGTAATGATTGAAAAGCTTCTTTTAAGCGGTTACACAAAAAAGACTGGTAAAGGCGTCTATTCTGCCGATTTTAATTCTGAAACTGGTGAATTAACTACACCTAAAGTATTGGTCGAATTAAATGGACCAACATACATCGATGTAACTAATGATATGAAATTGATTGCTTTAGCTAAAAAAGGCGATCGTGGTGGTATCGTCGTTTATGATATCAACAATGAACCTAAACTTTTGGATGAGGACTTTTCAGAAGAAACTTCACCATCTTACGTTAAATTTGACCCTAGTCGCAATTTGATTTTTAGTGCCTATTTCCACTTAAGCAAAGTAAAGATTGATCATCTAACTGACGACGGTAAAATCGAACACTGCTCAGAAGTCAAATTTGAGGGTCACGGTCCTCGTGCTGAACAAGATCAATCTAAACCTCACTTCAGTGCTTTGACTCCTGATGGCAAATTAATTATTTGTGATTACGGTGCTGATCGTATTTACATTTATAATATTGACGATCCTAAAGAACCAAAATTGATGAATAACTACATTGCCCCAGCTGGATATGCTCCAAGACACCTAGTCTTCCACCCAACAAAACCAATCGTTTACGTTGCTTGTGAATTAGCTTCAAAAGTTTTGGTTATGGAATACGATGCAGAAACTGCTGGTTTGACATTAGTCGATGAAGTTGAAGCTGCTAAAGATGAACAAAAGAATACAACAGCTGCTATCCGTATTTCTAAAGATGGCAAATTCTTGTACGTTTCAACTCGTGGCGCTGACACAATTGCTACTTTCAGTATCGACAAAAATGGCGACCGTCTAAAGAAACTCAATACAGTTTCAACTAACGGTAATGGACCTCGTGATTTTGAATTAGATCCTTCTGAAAAATATTTGTTAGCTGCTAATCAAGATAGCGACGACTTAACTATCTTCAAACGCAATCCTAACAAAGGAAATTTGACACCATTAGAAAATAAAATTTCCATTCCTGAGTGTGTTTGTGTACACTTTATCTAGTTCCAAATTTAATTCAGGAGAATATTATTAATTATGTTCATTGAAATTATTAAAACCATCATTTTGGGTATTATTGAAGGTTTTACCGAATTTCTACCTATCAGTTCAACTGGACACTTGTACTTAGCTGATGAATTCATCAAATTAAATGAATCTACAGCTTTTATCAACATGTTCATGGTAGTTATTCAATTCGGGGCAATCTTAGCGGTTATCCTTATCTACTTCCACAAGTTGAATCCTTTCTCACCTAAAAAGAACCATCGTGAAAAGAATCAAACTTGGAGTATTTGGTTTAAAGTTATAGTTGCCATTTTACCTTCAGTAATTATTGGACTTCCTTTAAACGACTGGATGGATGCACATTTAACTAGTTGGCAAGTTATTTCTGCCACATTATTGATTTATGGTATTTTATTCATAGTCGTTGAAAATTGGTTGAAGAATAAACGTCCTCAAGTTGAAGATTTAGACCATCTCTCATATAAAACTGCCTTTACGATTGGTCTTTTCCAAGTCCTATCATTAGTTCCTGGTACCTCTCGTTCTGGAGCAACTATTTTAGGTGGTATGACAGTTGGTACATCTAGATTCGTGGCAACTGAGTTCTCATTTTTCTTAGCTATTCCAACTATGTTTGGTGCTAGTTTACTGAAAATTGGTAAGTACTTCATGAACGGCCATTCCTTTACTGGTGACCAAACAATTATCCTACTTGTTGGTACATTAGTTTCATTTATCGTTGCTTACGCTTCTATCAAGTTCTTGCTTGATTACATCAAACGTAACGACTTCAAAGCCTTTGGTTGGTATCGTATCATCTTGGCAATCATTGTCATCGCATACTTTGGAATCAAATCCTTTGCATAAAATTAGGACGTCTTCGGACGTTCTTTTTTTGTATAAAATTGTTAGAATAAAGATACTGATAAAAAGAGGGGTTGAACATTATTTATAAAGAAGTTGCTGTAGAAAATTTCACTAAGATTCCCGCCGCTGTTTTAAAAGGTGCTAATCGAATCGAACTAAACGATAATTTGGCTGTTGGAGGTACTACTCCTAGTTTTGGTGTTTTACAAGAAGCTACTAAATACCTTCAAGAAAAATCCGTTCCTGTTGTTGAAATGATTCGTCCACGTGGCGGAGATTTTGTTTACAATGATCTTGAAATCAAAATGATGGAAGCTGACTTATTCCAAGCTCAAAAATTGGGTGTCGATGGAGTAGCTTTTGGTGCTTTGACTAAGGACGGAGATTTGGATGAAGATGCCATGGAACAATTAATTGCTGCTTCTAGTGGCATGCAAATCGTCTTCCACATGGCCTTTGATGCTTTAGCTGAAGACAGCAAAAAATCAGCTATCGATTGGCTAGTAGATCATGACGTTGATAGAATCCTGACTCATGGTGGACCACTAACAACACCAATCGATCAGACTTTAGACAACATCAAAAAATACATCGACTACGCTGACGGCAGAATCACTATTCTACCCGGTGGTGGCGTTAATTTTGAAAACTGCGATACGATTGCTAAAGAATTAGGCGTTAAAGAATTACACGGTACAAAAATCATTGATGGTATTCAATAAAAAAACTGTATTGACTAAAAAAATTAGTCAATACAGTTTTTTTCACACTTTGATAAAGTATTGCATAAACACTCCGGCAATACTGAAATAAATTAATACACTAGTTAAATCACTTAAAGTTGAAATAAATGGTCCACTGGCAACCGCTGGATCGAATCCAAAGCTAGACATCAACATTGGAATAAAACTACCAGCCAAGTTAGCTACTGTAATAGCGGCACACATCGCCATACCGATAACCATCCCTAAAACAAAGTTATGTTTCCAAATTCCTACTAGCAAAAGAACTGCAACACCTGTTACTAATCCAGTTACAAAACCAGTGATCAATTCTTTAAATAGTAATTTTAAAAATTCGTGTCGATTTATTTCTTCAACCGCTAAACGCCTAACTGCCACAGCCAAACTCTGTGTACCAGCATTACCGGCTGTACCAGTGATTGTTGAAATGAAGACGGCTAAGATACTCGCTTCAGCCAACAAGTTCTCATAATGGTTGATCAAGGTTGCAGTAATCATACTCAAAAGTAACAATGTAATCAACCAAGGCAAACGCTTGGAAGCGGCTTTGAAAGGACCATCATTGTTGGTCTCATCCATACTAACACCGGCCAAACCAGAGTAGTCTTGTTGAGCTTCGTCATCAATAACTTCAATAACATCATCAACTGTAACGATACCAACTAATTTGTTCGAATGGTCAACAACGGGAACAGCTAAAAACTCATAATCTCTAAATACTTGAGCAACTTCGGCCTGTTCCGCATCAACATTGACCGTAATAATATCACTATTCATTTTTTCACTTAAAGTATCGTCATCTTCAAGTAAAATCAAATCACGCAACGACATAACACCAACTAAATCATCGTGATGATCCAAAATGTAAATATAATAAATTGTTTCAGCAGTTTTAGCAAATTTCTTCAAAGCTCTGATGGCTTCAGCTGCTGTTTCTTCCTCATGAAACTCTACGTAGTCGGTCGTCATGATACCACCGGCAGTTTCAGTGTCATAATGCAATAATCCACGCAAATTATTAGCATCGTTACGTGGCATTTGACCTAGGAATCGGTCAACATCGACCTTATCCAAATGTTCCAAAACATCGGCGGCATTATCATCATACATATCGTTCAACATTTTTGAAGCATAACTGAGATCCATTTCCTTCAAAAGTTCAGGAATTTTAGGATTGTCATCTTCAATGGTATCGAACATATCTCCCATTTCGTCCGGTTCCAAAATTGAATAAAGCGTCATTCGTTCAGGCTTATTCAACGTGAGGTAAAAAGTACTCTGGTCATAAAAATGCATATCCAAATAAGTTTTTCGGAATCGCTTTTTATCACCTTCATCAAGATAATCCTTCAATTGCGAAAATTTATCTTGGAGTCTTTTTTCGTTTTCATCCATTCTTCTCACCCCTTAACACACCCTTTAACATTACCATATCTTTTGGTAATGGCGCGGTTAATTTTAATAACTTTTTAGTAACAGGATGAACTATATTTAAACGATAACAATGCAAGGCTTGTCGACCCATTCGAGGGTCAATTTTTTTGCTATACATATCGTCTCCAATTATTGGATGACCAATTGCTGTCAAATGAACGCGGATTTGGTGTGTTCGACCTGTCAATAGTTTCAATTTTAATAAACTGGCATCATCGAATTTCTCGACTGTTTCGTATAAAGTTTTTGACGGCTTACCAAGATTATGATCGATATTACGCATATAAAAAGCCTTCGGATCAATTCCAATCGGCAAATCGATCAAACCTTTTTCTGGTGACACTTGACCGTAAACCATCGCTAAATAAAATTTTTGAAAATCTTCCGTATGTAAAATCCGATCTAACAACGAATGTGCATACGATGTTTTAGCGAAAACCATCAATCCCGAAGTATTTCTATCCAAACGAGTGACTAAATGAATCGAACTATTTTCTTTTTTATCGATCAAGTAAGACTTGACCACATTTGCCATTGTTTTACTGTCCTTAGCTTTTGCAGGTAAACTGGCAATCCCCGGTGGTTTGTTGATAACCAATAAATAACTATCTTCAAATACGACATCTACTTTACCCGGCATTGGTTCAATCAAATCAGAAGGCTCCTCTGAATTGAGGACTATTAAGATTTGATCACCTTTTTTTAGCGGATAATTAAAATGACGTTGCTTATGATTCACAAAAATTTGTCCACCCTTATTTTTTAAGTTGTGTAATTGACTAGAGGAAAATTTGTGTTGAACTAAAAATTTGCGAACTATTTTTTTATCATCGTCACCAATCGTAAATTTCAAAAAACGGTTATTTTGGTTCATCTTGTCCTAAGAAAGCTGTCTCTACTCTAGTCCAGAAGTGTCGATGTCGATATTGGGCAAATTGGGCTCGTTGATAATTTAGCTTAATCGTAATTCGACGTACATTTTTCAATTTAGTAGTAATTCCATCACAACTGATCACATAATCATCAGCTGTCTGAGGATAAAGATCAACTCTTTGATTATGCGGAATAATGATTGGTGAAGAGATTGTCCGATAAACTCGATTGTTGATTGAGGCAATTTCAATCATTTGAAAAACACTGATTTTGGGATGGATCAAGGCCCCACCGATTGATTTAGAATAAGCCGTTGAGCCTGTTGGTGTTGCAAAACATAAACCATCACCACGGAAATTTTCAAAAAATTCTTTATCCAAATCAACTCGTGTTTTCATTGTCAAGGAAGACAAACGTCTAACCACAATCTCATTGATAGCAATTCCGTGAAACAGTGAACCTTCTTTATTCTCAACCATAACGTCCAAAAGTGGATAACTAGTTGAAGGAATATTATCCTGACATTTAATAATTAAATCGGCTAATTCATCAATTTCTGTATCAGTCCAATCAGAATAAAAGCCTAAATGTCCTGTATGCAAGGCCAAAAATTTTACTCTATCTAAATGTGCAGCATAGGCATGAAAAGTACTCAATAGCGTACCATCGCCACCAACACTAATAACTAGTTGTGGGTCTCTTCGATCCAAAGTTAATCCAGCATCCAGTAATTTACTACGTAATTTGTTAGCCGCTGCAACTGATTGCTCTTTACTATTATTATTAATCCATAATTTCATTATTTATCGTGCTCCGTAGGGTTATTTAAATCTCGTTTTCGATCGGTAAAGTATTGTTGTGCATCTTGAATTTCTTCTCTAATTTTCGACATTTCCTCATCTAGCATAAATGAAGCTTCTGCCGCACGTTTGAGTCGTTCATTGATTTCTTCTGGGAAGTCGCCTTGATATTTGTAATTCAAAGAATGTTCAATCGTAGACCAAAAATTCATTGCCAAAGTTCTAATCTGAATCTCTGCCAAAATATTCTTTTGACCAGAAGCTGTTTGAATAGGATATTCAATCACAACGTGGTATGAACGATAACCACTAGGCTTACTATTAGCAATGTAGTCACGTTCCTCAATAACACGCATATCTTCACGAATATGTAACAACTTAGCCACATCGTAAATATCTTCTACAAATTGACATTGAATTCTAATTCCTGCAATATCTTGCATATCTTGTTCCAAAAGGTCTTCTTTGATAAAACGACGACGCATTTTTTCTTTAATACTATCAACAGTTTTAACACGTCCGGTCACAAACTCAATTGGAGAATGCTCATTTTTTTCTAAAAATTCTTTGCGAAGATTTCTAAATTTAATTTTTAACTCATCGACTGCCTGTGAATAAGGTATCAAAAATTCATTCCATTTGATTTCTGACATAATAACCTCGCTTTACTTACTTTAATATATCGTACATTTAAGAAAGATTCACTCAATTCCGAATATTAGTGCTTGAGTTTATAATTTTACCTTTTGAAAGATTGTTGGTAGAATGACTATGCAATAGAGAGATGGAGGGAATCACAATGTGGGAAGTATTCTTATATATTAATCCCTTATGTTCGTATTGTTTGAAAGTGGAACAAGCAATTATTGATTTCACTAGAAAGCATGACATAGACACACAATATCATTTCGTAACGAACTATAATATGGCAACAATTAATGATTATATGCAATTACAGGGCTGCAAAATTACCGATATTAAAGAACGTAACATTGCTTCACAACAAGTTGTTGAGGCAGCGAAACTTTACAAAGCTGCTTCTTGTCAAGGTAATAAAAAAGCTCGTAACTTTTTAATGAATCTTCAAGAACAAGTAAATATTTTAAACAATCCCTTTGATGATAACACTATCAAACGTGCAATTAATAATAGTGGGCTTGATTACAAAGCAATCATGGCTGACAAGGAAAGTACTTGTGTAACCCAAGGTTTGAAACGTGATCAACAATTATCAATGGAAATGAATGTTGTAAAGGCACCAACGGCAATTGTATTCGACTGTGAAGATGAAGAAAAACCTGGTGTTATGATCGATAATTTCGGGGATTCAACTTCTCAAGAAAGTATCAGTAATAATATCAATGCTATGTTGGAACGCGAACTTCCTCATACTCAAGATTTTGCTCGCAATGATACCGTCATTAGTCTGGATAAATTCAGAAGATAGCTAAACAATATGACAAGGATTAACCCTACACTAACAAAGTGCAGGGCTTTTTTATTTCTAAATTTATAACAAATTATTGATTTTTATATATTTTTATGCAATTTTATAAACAAATAATTTGACAAATTGACTATTTCTCTTTCTAAAAAATAATTTGTCCGTTATACTTGGAATTGGTTTAGACCAAACACTAAGGAGGACATTTTATGAAAACAATATTATTGCTATTGAAATTCATTTTGCCATTAGTCTTAGCATTATGCCTCTTTTTTATTGTACATCCCGAAGCTATCTTAGCGGACAATTCAATTGCCAGCGTTCAATACCACACCCCTACCCCTAATCCAACTGGAGGATTTGGCGTTTGGGCTACTGGTGGTTTCGATAAGCAACCTACGACTAGTTACTACACAACGGTCGGCGATCCTATCAAAATAACTACTCACACTGTACGTTCCACTTTGAGTTTCGGCCTTAATCCTTTTGAAACTGTCTATCACCGATGGTTTATCTCCAATGACGATGGAAAATTCAGTCAAATACCTAATGAAACAAGGAATTCTTTGATTTATACACCACAACAAACGGGAACCTATTATATTCAGCTTTATACTTATTACGAAGGACTATTTACTAAAGATAAATTCTATTCTGACGTTATTACAGTTCACGTTTTAAAAAAATCAATTGATGCCGATTTTTTAAATATCAGTATCGATAAAAATTATCTATATAACGTTAAAGATTCTTCCAATAACGGAATCGTTCCCAAAGATGCATATGCCACAGCAAATCCGGATCCCGAAGATGCTACTGGTGATATTAGCTGGAGTTTAGACAAACCTGATCTTGCCACTATTGATGAAAATGGACATATTGTGGCTAATTCTGACGGCAAATCAGGAATCGTTAAAATCACCGGTTCAATCAAAAATAACGATGGAAGTATCATAACTAGTAAACCTCAAATTATCAAAATTGGCGGAGGATTAGATAATCAAACAGTTCATGCCAATCAGCCCGCTACTTTTCATATTCAAACTGATACTGATAGTCAGCGAGATGATGACAAAGATATAAAAATCACTTGGTACAAACGCTCTACGAATGGTCAAGTAACACAGTTGCAAACGCAAACTGATCCAATGACTTATGTGACATCACCAACTACTAAAACCGAAAATGGTGATGAATTCTACGCTCAAATTTCTGTCAAAAAAAATACCATTAGAACTAACAGTGCCGTGTTAAATGTCTTGCCGCCTACTGATCCAAATATCAACATCAAAAGTTCTATCGAAGACACTACTTTTCATCCAGCAGAAAATACTGACTCAGTCATAAACAAAGTCAGTTCAAACGATAAATTAGTAATTAATTCCAAAATTTACAATTCTGGCTACAAAAATTTCCCTAATTCATCACTCTCAATCCCACTTTTCCCATTGGATGATAAAAATAATTTCAACATTGATGGCATAACGATAAATAAGCAACCATTAGCAACAGACGATTATCAAATCGTAAATAATAACTTTAATAATCAAAAAGAACTTATAATAAATTTAAAAGATTTAAAAATTAGTGATACCAAAAATGTCGAAATCGATTTGACTACACCTACAATCAATGCTGAGCAGACTATAAACTCTACACCTTATTTCTCTGGAACTACTGACGATAGTAGTGATTTTCAAAGTGAGAGTAATAAATTACAAATTAATTTAACGCCTAATCAAATTACACTCAATCCACATAGTATTCAATTCGATCCTATCGCTCAATTTCAAAAGGGTGCTATCAAGTATCGCACAGCAGCTACGAATGCTCCTCACGCAGTGGTTTCCGTTGAAGGAAGTCAAAGAAAAACCGGCAATAAATATCTCTTTGTAAAACAAGCTTATCCATTACAAGATAATAAAAGAGATATCCTCGGTGCTAATTTATTTTATAAAATAAATAATTCTATTCAATCTATTAACAATAAAGTTTTAGTTGAAGAAGCCGATGGTGATATGCCTTTGACTTCAGTAATTTGGAATAAAAAAGATGGTCTTTTATTAAAAGTAAATAGCAACCAAATTGAACCAGGACAATACTCAACCAAATTAAATTGGACTATCGAAAATTCTATCTAAGCTTCCTAATCAGGAGGCTTTTTCTTTGTCTTAAATTCTAATAAAGGCTGTCGTAACAATTTCTTCCTTTGTCCACAGGCCATTTGCCAAGCTGGATAAAAGTAAATTGGGGCAACGGGAACAAAGTAACGATTATTTAAATAATCCTCAACCGTTATTTGGTGGCGTTGAAAAAAATCCATTTTCACTTGTTGGGAATTTCTATCATTTTTTTGTCGCAGACGGTGAATAAAGTGTTGATTCATCAAAACTGGATTTAAGTGATAATCTAGTGGTTCAAATTCCAAAATATCATTCAATTTTGCATCTTGAAAAATTTGGCGTTGGAAAAAGATTTGATTAAAGGGTCCGATGAATTTAATGTGATGAAAAACTGTAAAAGCTTGTTTTATAGAGTCTAGCATAATGATGTAATAGCCTAATTTATCGCTAAAATTGATGAATTTAAGATGCTTTTTATGAACTCGATCATCTAAATAATCACCGCCTAATATCCAAATACTTTTGATTCCTAAACGGCGATAACCTAAAATTCGTTCTTCTAATAAATTAATTTTTAAAAGCGCACATTGATATTCAATCGCTATTTTCTGATCAACTAAAAAAATATCCGGTCGTTGTTGAATTTCCGGTAAGAAAAATTCTTCTTCAACATTAGAATGATTTTTTAACAAATCTAATATTATTTTTTTACCAACAGAATGAATATTTCGCTCATTGATATCATTATTAGTTTTATTCAAATGTCGAAAATATTTTCTAGCTTTCGTGGCAATCAACTTAACTGGTTTTTCACAACGACAACAAAAGTACTTATCCTTTTCTTTTGCGTTTTGCGCGTAAATCAAAATTCCCAATTCGTTCAAAGCAGCATACATTTTAATCACCTCGAACAAAATTACGCAAAAAAAAATCAACCCTAAGGTTGATCTACTTAATTACCAAAATAATATCTCGTCAATTCAAGTGCAGTCTTGGACATGATCTCTTGACCATATTCTGACAAGACTGCTGCTGTAACTTTCGTCTTGAAACTGTACTCACTAAGCAATGCCAAAACATCGCTATAAGTCATTTCGTGCATTTCATCAGTAAAGAGAATCAATTGTAAGTAGTACTTGTCGTTGTACTCGAACAAATTAGAAATTCCACTCTCCAGGTGTAACAAATTAGCCAATTGGACATAATCTTCAAAGTCTTTGAATTCAACAATAACCGTCTTAGTAGGTGTATCAGGATCGTTCAAATATGGCGCTGTATCGCTGTCATATTCTTCCGTTCCAACCTTATCCAAATTATTGTTTTCACTTGCGCCGACTGAATTTTGTAGCCCATTTAATGGCAATGAACCTGAACCTTCAGAATCATCGCTCTTACTAATCAATAATTCCAAACCTTCTTTGTTTGGCATTATTTGGAAAGTAACAGGCTCATTATTCGTGAAGACATGATTCTTATCAACCTCATCCAAAATACTATAAAAGAACGTCTCAATTTGTTTCTTGTTACCCAACAAGTCTAAAACTGTTACGCCTCGTTCTTGCAAATCCTCTGTACTAAGAATGACTCTGATCGTGTTCTCATTAAGTCGATCCATTTCCATCATAGTCACCTCAATTCTGTATCTACATTTTAACAGTCTGAAAAACTATTTCAACTATCATATATCGATATTTAAAGTCATTCGAATAATATACTAAATGTCGTAGATAACGTCAAAGAAAATGCATTTTTTTAGAGGCTATCGGCCAATTCCCAATTCAAAGTTGTGGAATAACTTCCATTAACTATATTTTTATCGTTTAATCTTAACATTATGCCGCGCTTTTTATCCCAAGTTAAATTTTTAGTCTCATTACCAATTGCTCCTGTATAAATTGCCACGCTGTTTTCGAGTGAAGTGTCATTTCCTTTATCATCGCGAAAAATTAGTGTTCCCGGTAAAATATTGTTACCATCTTCAGTCTGTAAAGGTCGAGCCATTGAAACTAACAGCTTGTAATTAACATCAGTAGTTGGATAAGAATACTTTGTTATCGTAACTGGATCATTATTCTTACGTTGATAAACTCCTTCAATACCACCAATAGTTCCAAAATCAATATCAGGTACATTTAATGACATTTGACGATATTCTTGTTGTTGCCAAACAAAAGTTTTCACTGGTTGTCCCTGAACTGAATAATCCTTTAATATTTCCTCGGAGTCATACAAATCACCTAACGGTTCGTGTTCTGTACCTCCAGTATCAGCACTGACTTCTTGCCATTTGGGACTTATTGCCGTGTAACCAGGATAGTCATCATCAATAATTACTGATCCTTGCTGATGGTCAGCAAAAGAATTATTCCCTTTAATAACACTATTAGGGCCCAAAGTTATACTCCAAAGTTGACTAGTTCCATTAAGAAAGTAATTTATACTGCTAGCTTTTCTAGTATCCCATTTAGACAAGTCCAGCTTAGCAACTTCACTATTATTAAAAGTATTACCAAAGTCGGTTACAGCGCTTGTATCCCAATTTTTAACGAAATCTAAATTCTGCATCTTACTGTTTGCAAACAACAAATTCATATTTGTCACTTTAGACGTATTCCAATTAGCAATATTCAAATCACTTAAATCTAAATTATCTGTGTTACTAAACATTGATCCCATATTTCCTACTTTAGAGGTATCAAAATTACCTATAATTTTAATAAGATTATTATTTACGGAAAACATTGAATTCATATTGGTTACCTTTGAAGTATCAAAACTACTTAAATCCAAAGTCTTAAAACCAACGTTATTGGAAAACATATATGACATATTAGTTACATTACTAGTATTAAAATTCTGCAATCCTTTTAAACCATCTTCGTCTAAGGCAAAATCGTAAGCAAACATACTACTCATATTTGTGACCTTAGAAGTATCCCATTTAGACAAATCTAATGTTTTTAATTTTGAACATCCCCAAAATAAACTGGCCATATCAGTTACACTTTTTGTATCCCAGTTACTGATTCCTGGGATAGAATCCATCTGTGTGTAATAAAACGTCGAATTCATATTAGTAACATTGCCTGTATCCCAGTCAGACAAACCATCGATTTGAGTAATAACTCGACAATCTTTAAACATGCTTCCAATATCAGTAATATTGTCCTTTTTCCATTTGGATATATCTAAACGTACTAGAGAACGGCAATTATTGAACATATTAGCAGTTGTCGTTACATTAGAAGTATCCCAATTAACCAATTCGTCTCCATTAACTAACCCAGAGGCATTAAAAACACCATTCAATGAAGTAACTTTACTAATATCCATATTTTTTAGTCCTACTATATTTGTACTACAATTAAAAAACATACTATCCATTTTAAGTAAAGATTCAGTGTCAAAACTAGAAACATCAAGCTGAGTCAATTTACTAATACTGCTGAACATATTCGACATATCAGTCACGTTAGAGGTATCAAAATTAGAAACATCTAATTCTGTAACACCAACTCCATTAAACATACTACTCATGGACGTAACCTTAGAAGTATCAAAATTGAAGACATCTAAGGCCGACACTTTAAGATCATTATTAAACATCTTATTCATTGATAAAACGTTAGAAGTATCAAAGTTTTCCAACCCTTTAATTGTCTGAAGTGAATTAGTTACTCCACTAGACGGTGGCATAGAAAACATCTGCGATAAATTAGTTACATTAGACGTATCAAAACTAGAAACATCAATCGTAGTTAATTTATAAGCATTACCAAACATATTACTCATATCAATTGCGCTGTTTGTATGCCAATTATTCAATCCAATTATTTCAGTAAGATTCGAAGTGTCTGGCATAAGAGCACCTTTATCTTGAAAAGAGAACATGGAATTAAAGCTTTTTACATTGCTGACATCTAAATTATTAATATCAATCGTTTGGACATAAACTAAGTTAGCAAATAAATTATTTGAATCAGTTGCAGCAATAACACCGGGCTCAACATAAATACTTTTAATAAGATCAACCGAATTTATCCAATTACCTTGACCAGTCGCTAAAGTTCCCGCATGTATCGTCAACTGACCATTATCGTCAATATCCCAATCACAAGTTCCAAAATTACCACTAGTAACCTTGATCAACGTTAAAGGAACAATACTTGAAGATTGCTTATTTTTTAATAGTCCAGTATTTTCATTTAACAGTGTTTGAATATTATCATTGGTTTCTGCCTTGACGACTATCGTATGAGCAAACAAAATTCTTAGGAAAATAATGATATTTACTAAGAATAAAAATTTAAATTGTTTTTTTCCTATACATTTCCAATCAATATTTACCATCATATTCGTTTCTCCTAATTAATTAGGGAAATTATATATGATTAAACAGGTAGTTATAATTTGAATTATATAAAAATATTTTACCAAATTTGATATTTTATTCACATGCCGTAATTCTTCGGAATACCAACGCTTCGCATTCCCATAACTCTCTCTAAGCGGCGTACATCGGAATACCAACGCTACGCGTTCCCATAACTCTCTCTAAGCGGCGTAGCCGCAAAGAGAGAGTAAAAAAAAGACCACCTTCCAAAAATGGAAAGTGATCTGGTAATTTTTTATAAGCCAGCCATAAGTTGAGCCTTTTGAAGTTCCATAGTTCTGACACTTCTAGGCAAGAATCTTCTGATTTCATCTTCATTGAAACCAACTTGAAGACGTTTGTCATCCATGATGATAGGACGCTTCAAGAGACCTGGATTTGTTTGAACTAGATCCAACAATTGATCAATTGTTAAATCATCCAAATTTACCTTAAGGTTTTGGAATGCCTTTGAACGAGTAGAAATAATTTCTTCTGTCCCGTTTTCAGTCATTTGAAGTACTTGTTTGATTTCTTGCTTATTTAAAGGTTCTGAGTAAATGTTTCTTTCTTTGTAAGGAATATCATGTTGTTCGAGCCAAGCCTTGGCTTTACGACATGAGGTGCAACTTGGAGATGTATAAATGGTAACCATATATAATCTCTCCTTTCCTGTGTAGTATCAAACTCTTTAAACACATTAATATTGTAACTTAAACGTATAATAAAATCTATAGGTTTTCACGAAAAAGTTGCGAATATTTGTTCTTAAATTATTTGTTTGTGAAAACATGTACCCGACAAATAGCCATCTATATAATCCTTTCACAAATTATATAGATATTAGTTTATTTATTCTATTAGTTATAATTAATACTGCTTTCATTGAAAATCTAAAGCCTATCCCTAAGCCTTATACTTCAACTTCCAATCCTTGGAATGCATGAATAACTGGAACATCTTCAGCATATTTTTGTGATTGCTTTAACATAGTGTCAGCATCGACCGTTTGTGGTAAGTGACTGATCATCAATCGCTTAACATTACTTTCTTTAGCTAACGTTCCTGCCTCTTTTGTATTAAGATGAGCTTTGCGACCAGTAACATCTTCTGGGAAGTTGGTATCTGCAATCAATAAATCAGCATCTTTTGCAAAATCAACTAAACCATCAAAATAAGTCGTATCAGCGGTATAAACAATCACCTTGCCATTTTTATCAGTAATACGCATTGCATATGCTGGAACTGGATGAACGGTTCTCATGAATTCAAACTTCAAATCATCAATTTGAGTTGGTTCATAATCGTTATAAGCAATTCCTTTAGTAGCATTATCGACTGACAATTGCGCAAAGTTGACAAAATCTTGAGTATGACCATAAATAGGTAGTAGATTTTCCTTTTTAGCTGCAAGCCATTCGTACTGCAAAACGCCAACATCTGCTGTATGATCGTGGTGATAATGTGATAAGATGACACCATCTAGATCAGTTGGTTTCATATAACTTGCTAGTGAGTTCAAAACACCACTACCGCAATCGATCAAGTAGCTCTTATCGCCATTTCTTAGTAGGTAACCAGATGTCCCGATTCCCTTGTAAGGATAACCACCATAAAAACCTAAAACTGTAACTAACATAGAAAACCTCCAAAAATTTTATAATTGAAAGGATTTCAATAACTATGAACATAACTTTAAAGCTAGGCACATATCTCTTTTTGAAGAGTCAGATGTCACCATCCGATACTTTATTAAAACCCTTATTTCATGCCAATGCAGACCATCTTTTGATAAAAAATTTATCAACATTTGCACAATATCGTGGTATCAGTGGGGTTTACGAACCTTTGAATAACCTTTATTCCTTGACATATTTAAAATTAAATCCTGATCAAGCTAAGTTATTCGAAGAAAAATTATTCAGTATCCACTCATACTCCTTTAATTCTACATCAACCGCCGTCTTGCAAAAAAGAGAAAGTCCAAGAGAATACTTAATTATTAAAACTTTCGAAACGACTTCTCAAATCAAAGTTTGGCAAATGTTGCTTCAAAAGGAAATTCAAAACCAAATCCAAGGCTCTAACGAAGAAGATTTTGGATTCTTCTCTAAAGCCTATGTAGTTACAGACGGAACTTCTGCTTAATACTACGCCAAGAAACTTGATAACTGATGAAACCGAATAATCCGTACAAGACGATATAACCGCCGAAAATCAAGATAATATTTTTGGAAATGTGTCGTCCACTATCAAACATTGCTATGGCTGTATATGACTGTATCAAAGCAAAAACAATTGGAATCAAGAATGTCCAAGTATTCTCTCGTAAAATAATCCGTTTAATTTCTTTTTCTTCAACACCAATTTTTTGCAACGTCCGCAATTGTCTGGATTGGTAATCATCTCGCAATAAAATTCTCAAAGTCAAAACACTGCCTAAAGCTATCAATAAAGCTACACTGAACAAAGCTACAATATATAGGTAAAAACCGCCGCCTTGTTTAAAGCGCTTTTTGACATTGCCCTCACGCAAATATCCTACCTGTGTATATACAGAGGCATCATATTGCTTGGGGGCTTTTTTGATGACTTCTACTGTAGAATCTTTCAATGATGACTTGAAATCTACTTTCATATAATAAGCATCCCGATAATGCTTCAGACGCTCAATTTGAGATTTCTGCAAACGATCTCCCTTTTTGAAATCCCAACCATAGAAAGTATCGCTGACTTCGGCCGGCATTTTTTGATAATACTTGTCTGGTACGATCATCATTGGACCAAAGTGCATTGACCCACCGTATGGAAAAGCACGACCAGCCTTGGCTTTAGCAATCATTGGTGCCCCTTTAACGTCAATGTTATATTCTGCTTCTTGATCGTGATACATAATTCCTGTGGGAGTATCAATTTTCATAAATTCATTGGCATTAATTTTACTATTACCCTTACGCATTCGTTTAGGTAACGATTTGTACGAAGAATAAGACATAAAGGTCATCGGTTGCTTCGTATAAGTAGAATTATTTTTGCTGTAATAAGAGGTCAAGTTTATTTTGACATTGGTCTTATAACTTCCCTTTACTTTCGCATCAGTCTGTTTAAGTTCCTTCTTGATAAATTGAACCGTATCTTTATTAGCAGCTAATTCAAATGGATAGGAACTATTATAACTTTCATGAACAGCTTGATATCCAAAGTAACAAAAAGTCAATAATGCCAATGCCAAAGCTGACAATTCGGTCACAAACCATAAGATGGAGATATTTTGAAAAAGCCGTTCTTTTAAATACTTAAATGAAAATAGATTCAACCCTGAATAAGAAATTGCATGGATTTTTTGTAATAAATTCAAAACAGTTGGTAAAAAGCCATAATAAACTAAATACGTCCCCAAAATATCAGCCAACATAATAAAAAGTATTTCATTGATTGGCTTAGAAGAATAAGTAATCATCCGAATATCAGTAAACAAAGCCCAAGTACAAACTTGCGCACTAAATAGAAGGATTATTCCAAAAACCCCTGCCGGTATTCGTAACCACCAACGCGTTTTAACACTGACTTTGCGCTGTTTTTTTTGTAAAATCCGAATAGTCTTGATTGCATTAACTGTACTCAAAATCAAAGTAGAGAAGAAAAAACTCTTAAATAACGTCAGTATCGTATAACCATCAAAATTAGTAGTGAAATTAACTCGGAGCTGCATTAAATAAAACAGCAACATCCCCATGAACTTTTGAAAAATTACCATTAACAACAAACCTATCGCCCAAGCGACAATTTGTACGATAGCTGTTTGAAAGAAACTTATCGTCACAATGACCCAACGCTGCATTCCTAATTTTTCAAATGTTAAAAACTCGTTTTTTTGCCGTTGAATAAAAAAGCCACCGACATAAATCATATAAATAAAAGCAAAGAAGGCAAATAACCCACTCATGAAACTCGAAAGTTCATAAATAAACGTATCCCACCAATGCATAGCTTCGTGAACTGAGGGATTGCCTCCCATTGACAACAGTATTCCAAAAACGCCAATAGCAAAACTGCATGCTAAAATATAAATCAAATAGCTGTCACGCATATTTGAAAGACTACGCTTAATAATTTTGCGATACATTGAAATAATTCCCTCCACCAATTGTCCGTTGCATATTAATTATTTGTTCGAAGAATTTATCTCGATCCCCAGGATTGACCACTTCTGAAAAGACCACTCCATCTTTGATAAAGACTACTCGGGTGCAGTAACTGGCTGTAAAAGCATCATGCGTTGCCATCAAAATCGTAGTTTTTTCCTTTTGGTTGATTAATTGCATGTAGTTCAGCAAAATAGTCGCTGATTTGGAATCCAAACTACCAGTTGGCTCATCCGCAAACAGAATTTCTGGTTTATTGATCAAAGCTCTGGCCGCTGCCACCATTTGACGTTGACCAAGTGATAATTCGTCAATTTCACGTTGGGCTAACTTCTCAATATTTAATAAATTCATCATATATTGAAATCTTTCCTCAATGACTTTTTTATTAGCACGGCTCAAAGCTAGCGGTAAAATAACATTTTCCTTGACGTTCAACGAATCGAGCAACTCAAAACTTTGATAAATAAAACCCATTTTATTGCGACGATACTTTGCCAAATCACGATCGTGTAATTGCGTTAAATCCAAACCATCAATGATAATTTGCCCGTGATCAGGACGCTCATTGGTAGAAATCATATTTAACAAAGTCGTTTTTCCAGCTCCGGAAGGTCCCATAATTCCTAACAATTCACCATGATCAACTTCCAAGCTGATATCTTTAATAGCGTGAACAGCATTTTTCTTCTTTCCAAAATCTTTTGAAATATTCTTTACAGCAATTTGCACAGTAAACTCTCCAAAATTAATTATTTATTGTTATCATACTATATAGTGTCTTTATTCTAGCACGGAGGATTTTTTTAAATGGTTAAAATTATGATTATTGAGGATGATTTCTCCATCGCCAAGCTGATCAGTGAAAATCTGGCAAAATGGCAAATGGATTCCTACATTACAAAAGATTTCGACAATATTATCGAACAATTCAAAGAATATCAACCCGATTTAGTGCTACTAGATATCAATTTGCCAGTCTATGACGGTTACTATTGGAATCAAGAGATCCGTAAAATCTCTAAATTACCTATTATTATCATTTCTTCGCGTAATTCTAACATGGACCAAATTATGGCTATGAATATGGGAGCCGATGATTTCGTTGAGAAACCTTTCTCAGTCGATATCCTAGTTGCTAAAATCAATGCTTTATTACGTCGGACTTATGATTTCTCAAAGAATTCCAGCGATACAATTGAACACAATGGTTTAAAACTCAATTTATCAAGCGGAACTGTTGAAATTGGAGACGAAAAAATTGACCTTTCAAAAAACGAATACAAATTATTGCAACGTTTATTAAAAGATCAAGGAAAAATCGTTACCCGTGAGCAATTGCTTAATTTCATGTGGGATGATGAAAGATTTGTTGATGACAACACTTTGACTGTCAACATCAATCGTCTACGTGGAAAAATCGAAAAATTTGGTTTAAAGAATTATATCGTTACTAAAGTGGGACAAGGATACATTATCCCTTAGTGAGGTTGAAGAATGACATTTCTCAAATATTTACGTGATCATATTTATTCAATTCTAATTGTCCTAGTGGGAATGACTTTTGTTGAATTAGTCTTGTTTTTAGATCCTAGAGTCCATTTTCATATGGGAACTCTAATTTATACTTGGATTTTGGCGGTAATTTTTTTAATTGTTAATTTATCACTTTCTTATTTACATAAAAAAAATTGGTACGAACAATTATCAAATTATCAAGATGATCTCTCAAAAGAATTATTTGGAGCTAGAAACAATGAACAACAATTCATCCAGGATAAAATCAATAATATTTCTCTCCAGTATCGTAATGAGTTAACAGAATTATATCAGAACCAAAAAGATCAACGAGAATATACTGAGTCTTGGGTTCACGATATCAAAGTTCCTTTAGCAGCTTTAAAACTATCCCAGGATAATAATTTAGACCGTGATTTAATTGCCGAAGAATTGGATCAAATTGATTATTTAGTCGACCAAGCGTTGTACTTTGCCCGTTTAAATAACTTTTCCAACGATTATTTGATTCAAGAGCAAGACTTAAATGACATCGTCAAAGCTTGTATCAGAACGAATAAACGGCTCTTTATCAGTAAAAGAATCGGCATTCATTTCGACATTACTGATAAAAAAGTCTTAACTGACGAAAAATGGCTGAGCTTTATTATCAATCAGATACTTTCCAACAGTTTAAAATATACTGAATCTGGTGGAAAAATCGAGATCTTCACGACTACTCACGATAACAATATTGAGTTACATCTCCAAGACAACGGAATCGGTATCAAAAATCAAGATATCAGTCGCGTTTTCAATAAAGGTTTTACTGGTACTAATGGTCGTAAAAGTGGCAGTAAATCTACTGGTATGGGATTGTATTTAGTTAAAAAAATGATTGATAAACTAGGTCACACTATTCAAATTAAATCACAAGAAAATCAAGGTACTGAAACCATCATTACTTTTTTAGATTTACCTTATTACAAATAAATGCGCGTAAGCTTATAAACTTACACGCATTTATTCTTTATCATTATTTCTCGGACTCAACAATAGCTGCTCATCTCTTTTTCTAAGTCATCCAAGGAAACATCTTGAGGATTATCCTTAAATTCTCGTTCAGCTTTTTCACAAAGCTCATTATCAATCTCATCTTCGATTTTTTCGACTGCAGCAGAACGAAGAAAGGCCGAAACGCTCATATTCTTAGATTTAGCGTAATTTTTGATCATCCGTTCGTCACGTCCGTCTATGTATACTGAAATAGTTGCCATTTTCGTCACCACCCCTATGTCGCCCTTAGTGTATATTGTTCGACCAAATTTTTCAATAGTTAAGTTATTCACAGCTTAATATTATATAAAAAATATTCTATTATTTGATTATTAAACATTCTTCATAAAAATGCCATGACTATATACAAAATACTGTAACTATGCTTGTAGACTAGCTTTACGAATCAGACCAATTCAAAAATAAAGAGCCAACTCATCAAATTGAGTTGGCTCTTTTCTATTAATTGTAAAGATTTGGACGTTTATTTACATTTTTAATGTCAAAGCATTCAATGCTACGACAACTGTTGACAATGACATTACCACCGCACCAACAGCAGGACTTAAAACAAAACCAACTCCTGCTAAAATACCGGCAGCTAATGGAATAGCTATGATATTGTAACCAGCACCCCACCAGAGGTTCTCAACAGTTTTCTTATAAGTATTGTGTGACAATTTCAAGAATTTAATGATGTCACTAGGATCACTATTATACAAAACTACATCCGCTGAATCGATAGCAACATCCGTTCCAGCTCCAATGGCAACACCAATGGTAGCTGAAGCTAAACTAGGAGCATCATTGATCCCATCACCAACCATCATGACATGATGACCACTAAGTTCCAATTGCTTGATAACTTGATGTTTATCTTCTGGCAATAATTCAGCTCGGAATTCATCGATTCCCATTTGTTTAGCCATAATGGCAGCAGCTTCTTTATTATCACCTGTTAACATGATTGGCGTAATATTTCTAGCTTTTAATTCTTTAATAAATTCAATGGTATTTTTCTTGATTCGATCACCTAAAGCAACGAAACCAAGTACTTTTTTATCAGCTACCAAATAACTGATTGTATTACCCTTATCCAAATAAGTTTGAACTAATTTCTTATCAAGTGAAATTTCATGCTCATTCAAATATTTCATATTAACTAAATAATATTGACGGTTATCAAAACTAGCACTCATTCCGTAACCCTTTAAGGCTTGGATATTGTCGATAGCAGCTGGTTGAACCTCTTTATCCTTCGCATAGCTGACGATGCTGCTTGCGATTGGATGACTAGAACCACCTTCGATACCGGCAATAATGGATAATAAGTTCTTACTATCGATTGATTTATCTAAACTTTGCAAACCGTTAACGGTAAATTTACCCTCAGTCAAAGTACCAGTTTTATCCATTGCTACATAATCGATTTTACGACTGTTTTCCATTGCTTGATTGTCACGAATGATTAAACCATTTGTAGCAGCAATCGAAGTACTACGTGACATAACCAAAGGAATTGCCAGACCTAAAGCATGTGGACAAGCGATAACTAAAACAGCCACTAATCTATTCAAAGCAGTATTCATATCACCAAAAATTAGCCAATAAACAAAAGCGATGATTCCAACCGTTAAAGCAGCATAGAAGAGCCAACTAGATACTCTATCAGCCAACATTTGCGTCTTAGAACGATTATTTTGTGCATCAGAGACTAGTTTACTAATCTGTGACAAGTAGCCTTCACCGGAAGATTTATCAACTTTTACACGAATCGTACCCTCACCGTTGATCGATCCTCCAACTACTTTACTACCAATTTCTTTTTTAATTGCTTTTGATTCACCTGTGATTAAAGACTCATTGATATAACTTGAACCACTAATAATATGTCCATCAAGTGGTACTGATTCACCGGCACGTACCTCAATAATATTGCCAGCTTTGACCATTGAAATATCATGATCCATCGTTTGATCATCATGAACCATATGTACCTTACTTGGTACTAATGATGCAATTTTTTGTAAAGCATTGCCGGCACTCATAGTCGACTTCATTTCGATCCAATGACCTAACAACATGATGACGATCAAGGATGCCAATTCCCAGAAGAAGTCCATGATGTGCGTTGAAGAATGTAATAAATTATTCTCAACAAAAGCATACAGACTATAAATATAGGCAACACTGATACCCATAGTGATCAATGTCATCATTGCTGGTTGTTTGGACATTAATTCTCCTTTAGCACCACTGATAAATGGTTTGCCGCCGTAGAAGAATAGAATTGTTGCTAGTACTAAAACTATCCAGTCAGATCCTGGAAATTGAACTTGAAATGGCAATTTCAATCCCATAAATGGTGAGAGGATAAATACTGGTATTGCTAAAACAAGTGAGATCCAAAATTTCTGTCTCAAGTCCCCCATATTCATCATATGACCACCGTGCATCATCATATGATTTCCCGACATGTCCATAGTTGAATGATCCATATCCATATTTTTCATATCGTGCATTTCTTCGTTATTCATTCAAATCACTCTCCAAACAATCACATTCGACAACTTCTGGAGCTGTCTTCTCCTTCTCAGTGAGAGTTTCAATAATTGTTGCAATATCACTTTTAGATATTTCTGAATTATTGATCAAATCTTTGATAGCATATCCTTTTCTCATACAACAAAGATTATCGAACAAGTCGTTAACGCTATCGTGAATAGCCTCATCCTCTGAAATCAATGGCTGATAAACATAAGGACGTTTAGTTTCATCGGCTTGTAAAAAATTCTTCTTTTGAAGACGACCAATCAAAGTTTTGATTGTGGCAGCTTTCCAGTCAGTTTTCTTCTCCAAAAAATCAATTACTTGCTTACTAGTGGCTTGACCCAAAGTCCAAATGATCCTCATTACCTGCCATTCAGCACGACTCATGGATTCAACTTCTTTCATGTCGATTCCTCCTTTTTGGTTTACAATTGTAATCTTTCTCAACAAAATACAGTTTACAACCGTAAACACTATAAGTAAAGTTAAACGCTCAACAAAAAAACTCACCGATCATTTAATCAGTGAGTTATTAATTATTATCTAATTGGACAAGCACCGCCAGCACAATCTGATTGATCGACTAGTTCGATGTCTTTCTTGTCATGATTATCATTTTGTTCAGCAAAAACTTTAGCGACATTTTCGTCAACTTCTGATTCACGTTCTTGATAAACTTCCTTGTTGATTGGTTCCTTAGGAGCTTGTTTGAAGCCTGAACCAGTGTATGGCAAGAGTGATGTTGATTTCGTTACATTTCTGTATTGATACATCAATGGAGCGATTTGATCGCCTTCCTCTGGTTGGAAAGTAATCGTACAACTTACGGCATTATCTGACCAATAAGTTTGTAAGAATGCTTGTGTAGCGAATTGTTCAGCGATAGAAACTGATCCAGCTGAAGCAAAGTTAGGATCATCAGCATTTTCAGCCTTAACTGGGAATTCAACACACATTGTATGTTTTGTATAGATATCAGGTTCAATCTTATATCCACAAGCTTTCAAAGCTGGTAGAAGTGGATCTGAGTCTTGGAATCTGATTCTTTGAATTAAGTAACCTGCATAGTGGAAATGCATACCTTCAGACACTCCGGCAAGCTTAGCAACTGTACCAGATGGTTTAACAGTTGTGTGCTTGATAGATGCCTTACATCCTAATGCGTTTGAGTACTCCTTGTCAGCTTTAACGACTGTCTTATACAAGTCATCAAACTTGTCAGCAACACGTTGATCATAAATAGGTTTTTGAACTGTTTCACCTGTTTCAGGATCTGTGGTAGGTTCAAAACCAGTTACAACACGATTACCAAACGTTGTCAAAATCCAGTCTTGAATACCAGACATTGAAACACCGATACGACGATTCTTTTGAATAACCTTACGAGAAACTTCCCAGTCATAATTACTGAATGTAACACGTTTTGTATAACGAGCAGCTAAAGAAAAGGCTTCTTCCAAATCCCAGCCTTGTTCGCCAGCAATCAATGGAAATACTTCAAATAAGTTACATGGTTCACCATTACTTAGAGAAATTTCACCACATGGGTTAGTTCCTTCAACGCCATCATCAATTCCAGGTTGATAACCATCGATAGCACGACCGTAATTACGTGATAATTCAAGGTTAACGATTCCTGGTTCACCATTATGAGTGATTGAATCAGCGATAGGTGCATACTTATTGAACTTACTGTCAACAGCGACACTGTTATTTGAAGCCCAACGGTGGTGATAAAGTTTCTTTTGATCTTGCTTCATAGTAATAAAGTCGTCATCAGTAGCGCCACCTAGAGCAAGTTCAGCAGAACGACGAACATTTCCAGCAACGACAGTCTTACCGATCATATTACCCATATCGGTACAGTCAACTGAAGTTAACTTTCTACCAACAGCTTCATTCATAACTTCATTAATATCAAAAAGCATTTCAATCAATGGTACAGGACCAGATGCAGTACCACCAAAGCCCTTGATTTTTTCGCCTTTAGCACGGATGTCAGTAATATCTAGCACTACATCGTCCAAGCCATCATTTGTATCGTTAAAGTGGGCATCGATCATATTGGCATTACCAATAACCCAACCTTCACGTGTATCTGGTAACTCATAGTGACGTTTGTTGTCATATGAATTATTAGCTAACCATTCGTCACGATCCACAGCACCAGCAGCGATTGAATCTTTGTAAGAAGCACTTTCTTTACCGATTAAAACTGTCAAATTGACTTTATTGTCAACAACTGGCATCAACTTCATATTTGATGGGACAACGGAAAAGCCAACACCGCCACCCTTCATCAATTGATCAAACATAAATGAAAATGGCATTGAAACAGCCAATTGATCTTTTTGTAGATATGAAGGAACAATATGACTGTCACCATATTTTTGTGGTCTAACAGCGATAAACCAACAATTATTCAAAGCATCTCCATTACGATGTTGATACTCTGTTCCAGAAATCCAAAGATTTCTACCTGAAGGAGTGGCAGCTAATCCATAGATCAATTTATATAATTCTTGAGCTTCTTTAACTAAGCCATTATATTGTTCATCAGTTAAATCATCATTTTGCAAACGAGGGTCCAAATTGATATTACCTTCAACCACACGTTTAACTGTTTCAGACCAATTTTCAGTCCGACCTAATTCATCAATAAAACGAGCATAGGTACGTTTATATGTAACCCAGCCTAATTCACCCCAGTGGGGTTTAATTGTCTTTTTTACTTCGTCAACGAAGTCATCCGATAAAATAATCTTATTAATAGTGTTCATTAACATTCACTCCACAACTTTTTGATAACACAATATATAGTACCCCGATTTGATTTGAATAACAATATCTTGTGTCTAAATTTATTTGGCGAATAAATTGGCACTAAATCTAGTAGTTGTTATTCCGGCATTTATAATCAAAAAAAGGATCACCATAATTTAACAAATTCCTAAGAATTTTAAGCGCGAAAAACTAAGGTCGCAATTACTATTCTAATATCGATTTGAAAGACTTAGCAATGATTATTTTAATTTAAACTCACGCTCAAAATTCAAGTGGATAACGGCAAATTTTCTTCTTGACACGAACATATGGTTGTCATGTCAGGTGTTCCACAAGAAAAATAATTTTAGACATTAAAAAGTCCAGCTGATTCATAACGTATCAACTGAACTTTTCTAATTCTTCTTTCTTAAATGCCATTTATAACGCTGGTTAGCTATGTATTTCAACACTTTACCTAATTTATAACGACGTCTTTATAACGTGACGTCTAAAAATTTACTTGGTTAATATGAGATGCAACTTGTGAATTATATTGTGAGAATAAACCGATTTTATGATCTTTTCGATAATGATCCCAATCCATCTTACGAACCCAAATTTTGTCACTGTTTGCTTTAGTTTCGGAGACAAGTACCTTCGAGTGACTGATGGGATAAACGACGATTAGCAATAGTGAAATCAAATATCCCTTTGTGAAAAAGAGAAAGCTAATCACCATCACGAACGTTATAACGTCCAAAACGGTTAACCTTCGATAATATAGTTTTGATTGATTCAAAGTTTGCATCTCAAATCCCTCCTATCATTTTTCATGCTCATTATAATATTGCCTACAAAATTTAATTTAAACTAGTTTGAAGCTTAAGAATATCTTATCTATTTTGGATGCTAACTATTTGAATGCAAAAAAAATCCTCACTAGAAATTTTTATTCTAGTGGGGATTTTTGATTAAACTAAACTGCTTGCTTTAACCCATTCGTTAGTAGCTACTTGATAATAAGTTTCACCTTTTAGATCCATCTTATTAGCTGTTTGCCACTTGCTGCTTGGTGCTAAAGCACGACTAGTAATTGCCTGACCGTCTTTAGAATACAATTGGGCAACTGAACTACCGATTGTTACAACGCCTTTAGCAGGTGTTACACCAGTAGTATCATCGTTAACTGTTACGTCATTTGCTTTGACCCATTCGTTAGTTGCTACTTGATAATAAGTTTCGTCATTTAGAACCAACTTATTGGCAGTCTTCCAACTTGAATTAGCACTCAAAGCACGACCTGTAACTTCTTGACCGTCTTTAGTATAAACGTGAGTAATAGCATCTTTAGTTGTTACTACATTTTCAAATGGTGTGACATTACTTGTCGTAGCTTCAGATGTTACATCGCTAGCTTTGACCCATTCGTCAGTAGCAACACGATAGTAAGTTTTGCCATTGATAGTCTTTGATTCATAGTATTTCCATGAACTATTGGCACTCAATGTTCGACCACTGATAGTATTGCCATAAACCGTATAAAGTTGAGCTGTTTGATCTTTAACTGTTACGACACCAGTTGGTTGTTCAGAATCAGCATTCTTTGTTACTGTAACGATTTGCGTATTATTATCACTTTGCAAAGTTACTGACTTAGTAGCTGCTGTGTAACCACTAGGAATTTGACTGTCAGTTAAATCAACGGTATCCCCAACATTTTGACTGTAAATTTCTGCACGGCCAACTTCTGTGTTGTCAGCTGTCTTGAAAATCAATGTGTTGAAGACTTGTTTGTTGACTTTGATATTGTATTCTTTGCCATCTTCCAAGGTAATTGTCTTGTCAGCATCGTTCAACAAAGTACTGCCAGCTGGAATATCAGTCAAAGTATATTTGTTGCCATCGCCCCCATTAACAACCTCAGAATTAACTAAGTTATTATTTTGGTCAACATAATTAACTTTGGCAGAAATCATCTTAGTTACATTGACCTTAACGTTAGCGCCATCTTCTTGGAAGTTAGCAATACTACCAGAATAAGTATATCCATCTGGATAATAACCTAATGGTTGACCTTGAGTTCCTTGTAAACTCTTTTGACCAACTTTTTGATTATTATAATAGTAAGTAACGTTATTAGTTACACTAGCAGCGGCTTGAGTAGTAACTTTATCAGCGGCTTGAACGGTCTGTGTCATTGGAAGTGTACCAAGAACCATACCAGAAACTAGCAATCCACTAAATAGTAATGATGTACTCTTTTTCAATATAAACCCCTCCATATTTTTAATATATATGAATTTATATCATATATACCTTAATTATAAAGGGATGACATAATTTATTCGGATTTCGCAAAATATTTAAAACTTACTTAAAGATTATTAAAAATTTTGATTCAAATATTTCGTAATTTTAAAAATATTTGAATATTTTGCTTTATTTTCAGTTTGATAAAAAGCTGGATTATTCAAACGATATTTATCATTTTCTTTAATCCAAAAAGTAACTTCTGGATTATTTACAATATAAAAATTATCAGTTAATCCCATTTTTTGATATATTTTCTTTTGATAATCATTATCAGGGTGGTATTTATTCAATCCTAAAACTATTGTTTGACCAATCTTCGGTATTGGTTTGGTTAAAGTTTGACCGTATACAATCGTTTGTGGATCTTTAATTCCAAGTTGTTTGCCCATATATTGGCCTTCAATATTCACTAAATAATTTTTAGCACGAATCAAGCCTCCAGAAAATTCAGTTTTAATCGTTGCATGAGCCAATGATTTATCACCTGAAATAACTTTATCAATATAAATCGATGCTTTAGTTTCTGGCGTTAAAACGCGCTTTAATTCCGGCTCTAAATTAACTACTCTCGCTTTGACTACTAATTGGCTGCCATTCTTAAAACGTGCCCATGACATGTCTTCATCTTTATATCCTGAAGGTACCGAAAAAATTTTCTCTCCTGGAAATTCTACCATTTGAACCCTTTTTAGTTTTTTATTCCAGATCTTTTTATTTTTTTGAATCAATTCAGTTGGTACTTTTGAAGCCCGCGGTTGGTTTTGAAAACTACAACCAGCTAAAACAAGACTTAATAACGTTACCAAACCAAGGATTTTCTTCATCGATGGTCTCCTTTTTTAAATTGATTTCCAATAAATAATGTAATGGCTGTAAAAAACAATGCCATAATTGCAAAAATCACTAATGAAGTCCAGTTAACGTATCCAAAATAACTGCTATTTATCATCGTATACAAAAAGAAAAATATGAAGTCTATAATTGAAATCACTTTTTTACTTAGGTTAGTTGTTAATTGAAGTAATGATAATAAGAAAATCAAATAGACTTCCCAAGGAAGATTAATCCAAAAATTTCTCCCTTGAAATAAATTTATTCCAATAACAATAATCGTCCAAAAAAATAAGAACACTACAAAGTTCTTAATAACTCGATTTTTCATAGATACCCCCTGTAAGTATGATTTAAGGTTAACATAATTGTTTGTTTCAAAAAAACATCAAAAAAAGAGAACGTAATCATAAAACGCAACTCAAAATTGCTGTTTTGATTATGTTCTCTATTATTTTTTACGTAAATGAATAATTCTATTCGGTTTTTGCATCCCCAGAATCATCTTTTTTAGCAGATTTCTTCTCGGGTTTCTTACGATGAATCATTCGATCATCATGCCACTTAGTCAAACTGATCAATGACGACAAAGTCAATGGCAAGATAATAACTAAGATAATCAAACCAAAGATTACGCCTAAGGCCACTTGAATCAAGGTTGTAACGCCTGAAGGAATCAAAGCAGCAAAGGTACCACTCAAAATAATTGCCGCCGAGATAACGACAGTTCCAATTGCAGTGGCCGCATTGAGCATCCGGTCCTTCAAATCAGGCATTGGTTCATCCTTAAATCTAACCATCAAGAAGATACTGTAATCAACACCCAAAGCCATTAACATAATGAATGTAAAGAACGGTGTGTTCCAACTCAATAAGTTATCACCAAGAACACTCTTTGAGAAGATTCTTGTGATACCTAGAGCTGCTTCATAAGCTAACAACAAGGTTCCAATAATTGTCATTGGTTGCAAAATTGATTCAGTTACAACAATCAAGGCAATTCCGATACCAATGGTCATGATTAAAGCAGTTCTTCCGAAGTCACCATTAGCTAAAGTTCTCAAATCATTATTTTGAGAAGTTTCACCACCGACAGCAACTTTAGCATTCTTCAATGAACTGTGCTTTAATTGCGCCTTCATATCAGTTTGAATAGTCTTCAATTGTTTAGAAGTTGTCTCACTATTAGGATCACCCTTGAAGACTAATGTAATTGTAGCAATCTTACGATTGTTATCCATATAAGCATCAAGTGCTGGTTTAAAGGTCTTACTCTTAATAGTTGCTTTAGGTAGATAGAAAGTATCACCAACATAAGACTTACGTAGACCATCCAAATAAGTCTTCATGGTTGTATTACCTTTGGCAATTGTCTCTAAGCCACTGTCAGCAGAAACTAGACCCTCTTCCAATTGTGTTACTTGAGAACTCATTTGTTGAAGTTGAGTATTCATTTGTTGAACACCACTATTAACGGTTGCTGAACCAGTAGCTAAGCTTTGTCCGCCACTAGTCAAAGTTGAATTAGATGCTACTAATGTATTCGTTCCACTGGCCAATTGTGACATTCCTGATGTTAAGGTTGGAATTTGTCCTTGTAATTGACTCATGCCGCTAGAAACAGCACTAGAGCCACTACTCAATTGACTAATAGCACTTTGCAATTGACTGATCTCACCAGCTGCGGCACTAGTATCTTGTCCAGAGCTTTGTAGTAAGGTCAATAATTGCGTAGCTTGTCCAGATAAGGCACTAACTTGTGATTGTAGTTGGCTTAATCCAGATGTTAATTGTTGTGAGCTACTTGTTAAAGTAGAAACGCCACTGCTCAATGTAGGCAACTGACTATTAGCGCTTTGTAAGCCGTTATTAACAGTTGAAACACCAGAAGTATACTGATCAATACCACTAGATAACTGTTGTGCTCCTGCTTGCAATTGACTAGTTCCATCTGCTAACTCTTGAACTTGAGAAACACTGCCACTAATATTGGCACTTTGCAATTGTGAACTAGCGGAATTCAAACCGGATTTAATCTTTTCTAGACCCTTAGTTGAAGTATTTAAACCATTAGTAATAGTTACCAATTGATTCTTCAAATACATACTCTTGATCTTAGATCCACCAGGTTGAGTAGCTGAAGTAACTGTTTTAACACCTGGTTCTTGTTTAAGATATTGAGTTAATTTATCAATATCTGCCAAATTTTCTTGCGATGTTAACTTAGATTTACTTTGAATATAAATCGTTGCTGGTGCTGACATTCCCTTGCTAAAGTGGCTTTGAATAACTTTATAACCATATTTAGCTTGATAACTATCAGGAACTTCATCAGCGTTATTAAAGTTTAATGTTGAACTGCTATTAACTAAGAAAGGCACTGCTGCTACAGCAATAATTCCCAAAATAACAACTGGATATGCTAAAGCTGCACGTGATAATCCATACCAAATGTGACTCTTACCACTACCAGCACTAACCTTACTTGGCCAGAACATTTTCTCACCAAGTGTCTGCATAAAGAACATGTTCAAAGTCAACAAGACAGCTAGTAAGACTAGAACACCAATAGCTACTCCGACAGCACTTTGATAGAAGGAGAACTTAGCTAGTGAAAGAACAGAGAATCCAATTAAAACAGAAATCCCACTATAAAGAATCGTTCGGCCACCATGCTTTTGTGCATCATGAGCTGCTTCTTTAGCCGACAGTCCCCTAGCCAACGCTCCTTTAAAGTAATTATAAAGTAAGATATTGTAGTCTGTTCCGATACCAAACAAAACTACGACCAAGAATACTTGAGTAAAGTTTGAAATTGGAAAGTTCACCTTTTCTGCAAGATTCATTACGATGCTTAACGATGTAATAAAGGCCACACCAACGTTTAGCAATGAAATCAATGGCACGATTGGTGAACGGAAAACTAAAATCAAAACGATAAAGATGAAAATTATCGCGATTACTTCAGTTTTCTGAATCCCCTTTTCTGTAACGGTTGAGAATTCATCATTCAATGCATCCGCACCAGTTACATACGTTTTAATACCAGAAATCTTTAATTGATTTTTTAATTTTTTGACTTGCGTCCCAACAGCATTATCATCTTTAACCGTGACTTGAGCTAATTGAGTCGTTTTGTCCTTAGCAATCAATTGTTTCTTTGTTTGAGCATTATCACTTGGACCCATAACTTTTTTGATTTTCAGTGATTTTTCATTGCTCAATTTATTTAATTGATTGTCAATTTTCGTCGATTGATTTGGAGTTAATTTAGCTCCACTGCCATTTTTAAAGACGACAGTATAAGTTATAACGGACTTATTTCCGTTAGCTTTCTTCTCAATCTTAGAAGCTTTTTGACTCTCAGTATAATTAGGCAAAGTAATATTACCCTTATTTCTCACTAATTGAGAAACATTAGGCATCATTACTAACGCCGCTATCACTACAATGATCCAGCCAATTAACGCTACAAGATATTTATTTTTAATCTTTCCCACAAGAATAGCTACTATATTAAACACAACCTATGTAAAATACAGTTTTTCCTTTCTCGAATCTATTAGTCATGATAATGCAAGCATTACTGTAATAAATTGATTGAAATCATTTAATTCAATCCGACATAATTAATCACATCCGTGTTCAGATTCCCCATGCGTATCATGCCATATTAATCATTTTATTACTAGAAATATGCAGTACATATCAAGATTATGAATATCGAATATATACTTTCTGAAAATTCATTTTCAATCATAAAATTGTTGCTTTATTTATACAAGAGACAATAATTTTATATTAGCTCATATTTTGACATTTTTTTAAAAACGCAAAATACTAGACACTAGTAAATCTAGAATCAAGGAATTTCTTATGTTAGGCTTAAATTAAGATTTTTTATTGGGAGAAATAATATATGAAAATAGATGTGACTAAGCACCTGACCTTAGGAGCCAAACGAACTTTAAAGGCCTTTCGTATTGCAATGTTTGAAGAATTAAGTGAAAAAGAATTCGATAAGATCACTGTAAATGATATTTGTCAACGCAGCGAGTATCCCCGTGCTACTTTTTATAATTACTTTGATGATAAATTGGACTTGTTACAATATCTCTGGTCTTATATCGCAAAAGATGTTTTCGAACGATTATCCATTACTTCTGAAAATAATACTTTGGTAGATGCTTTCAATTTATTATTAGGCTTTTTCCACAGTAACGAATCATTACTAAATAGCATTAAAGAAAATAATGGTGTTAATTCACATCTTTGGCACAATATGTCAGGATATCTAAAGCATGAGGTTAATAAAGTGGTTTATCAATATTGTGCTGACAATCATTCCAATCAGGTCCCTGCCAAAATGTTGTCACGTTTTTTCAGTGATCTATTAATTGGTATGTTAGAGTGGTGTTTATTCGATGAACCCGACATCGAAACTAAAACAGCTGATAGATATTTAATCGCCTTACTAAATGGAAAATTTTGACAAAAAAAGAGCTCGCAAAAATTGCGAACTCTTTTGGTTCTAAACTTTCTGGTATTGATGAACAATCAATACCAGTTTTTTTTATACTCTTTGAAATAAAAAAAGAACATCACTGTTCTCGTGTTAAGATTTAAGCGACCAAACCAAATCAAACAGGAGTGAACAATGGTGTCCCAAGACAATTCTATACTATGTGCGCTAGACATAAAAGACAATAATATAAAAAATGTTTCAGTAAAAGATTCCAAAATAAAAAAACATGGTGTTATAAAACACATCAAAGTGGTGAATGCTGAACTATCTTATTCTTTACATAGGTGCCCTCAATGTGGAATGAATACACTAGTTAAAAATGGTAAAAGAACCACTAATGCAAGATTAGCTAGCTTTAATGGTATCGAGTACCACCTAGTACTAAGAAAGCAACGATTCCTGTGTAGGAACTGTGGAAGCACCTGCGGTGCCCACAGTGATCTATTGATAAAAAATCATACTATGACCAAACAGATTAAGAATAGAATCTTTTCCATGGCTAAAGAATCATTTACTCTGTCATCAATAGCTAAAGTCATCGGTATTTCAGCCAATACTGTAAGTAGGATTTTATATAGTAATACCAAAATTCCTAATAGATGTGCGCATTTGCCAGAAAATCTTTGTTTTGATGAGTTTAGATCCGTAAAAAATATTTTTACATTTATCGCCATCGATGCGGATACGCATCGGTTGGTCGAATTGATACATGACAGACTGTCTAAAACAATAACTGAACACTTTATAAATAATTACAGCTTATCGGAACGACAAGCCGTAAAAACCGTATCAATCGACTTAAATGCCAACTATCAATTAGTCGTTCATCGTATATTCCCCAATGCTCGCATTGTCGTAGATAGATTTCATATAGTTCAACTTTGTAGTAGAGCCTTGGATCAAGTACGTATCAATTCTTTAAAAAAATTGCCTGATAAAAAATCTCGTATATATAAAGCGATGAAATCTGATTGGCGTCTATATCATCTTCCAGAGGAAGATGTAGACGATACTCATATAAAATTTATTGTCGGCATAAATGAATTTACGACTATTCAAAATGTCATCGATATAGCTACTGATGAAATACCAATTTTCAAGGAAGCTTATGGTACTTATCAGAGTATTCAAAGATCAATAAGATATCATGACATAAATCTACTTCAAGAAACTACTTCTGGATATAAAAGAAATGGGACTGCAATGGATACAGCCATTACAACGTTACGAAAAAACATAAATTATGTGAAAAATAGTTGCTTATTGCCATATTCCAATGGTCCTCTAGAGGGCACCATTGGAAAGATAAAGAAACTAAAAAGAAATTCTTATGGCTTTAGAAATCTTGAACACTTTATTAAAAGAATAAGACTGATTTGTGCATAGAAAAAGAGCATCCTCGATGAGGATGCTCAATGAGCTCAAAATCATTCATCAATACGATTTGACAAAGAGCCACTCTTTTTTAATACACAATTACTTGTTTAGATATTCTTCAACAAGCTTCTTGTTATCTTCATTAGTGATTGATTCATTAACAGCACGGTCAGCTAATGTAGCTAAGTCCTTTGTGCTCAACTTCTTCATCAAACTTCTTACACGAAGTACTGATGTTGCACTCATTGAGTATTCATCAAGACCCATGCTTAATAGTAGTGGAAGCATTGTGTTATCACCAGCGGCTTCACCACACATACCAGCCCACTTACCTTCTTTATGAGCTGATTCAATAACATGTTTGATCAATCTCAAGATTGAAGGGTTATATGGTTGGTATAGGTATGAAACGTGTTCATTACCACGATCAGCAGCCATAGTATATTGAATCAAATCGTTTGTTCCAATACTGAAGAAGTCAACTTCTTTAGCAAATTGGTCAGCAAGAACAGCAGCTGCAGGAACTTCCATCATCATTCCTAATTGAATGTCATCGGAAACCTTAACGCCGTCTTTAACTAATTTAGCCTTTTCTTCTTCAAAGACCTTCTTAGCATCTCTAAATTCTTGCAATGTACCAATCATAGGGAACATGATACGTAAGTTACCAAAAGCAGATGCACGTAGCAATGCTCTTAGTTGTGTTCTGAAGATTTCTTGTCTATCCAAACTGATACGGATAGCACGGTAACCTAGGAATGGGTTCATTTCTTCAGGAAGTGGTAAGTATGGCAAATGCTTGTCACCACCGATATCCATTGTACGGACAACGACTGGCTTACCTTTCATTCCTTCAAGAACCTTCTTGTAGGCCTCAAATTGATCATCTTCAGTTGGAAGTTTATCTGATTGCATGTACAAGAATTCTGTACGATACAAACCGACACCTTCGGCACCATTATCAATAACACCTTGTAAATCATCAGGAGTACCGATATTAGCAGCAATATCAAAGTGCTTGCCATCAGCTGTAACTGAAGGTTCGTCCTTTAATTTTTCCCATTCTGCTTTTTCTTCGGCAAACTTCTTGGCTAATTCAGCGTAATGTTTGATATCGTCATCAGTTGGTCCAACAATTGCAGCACCGTCTAAACCATCAACGATGACTGTATCGCCTTCTTTAACGTCTTTAGTGATTGTATCTGTACCAACAACAGCAGGTAGTTCCAAAGAACGAGCCATGATAGCTGAGTGGGCTGTACGACCACCAATATCAGTAACGAAACCTTTAACATACTTTTTGTTTAATTGAGCAGTATCACTTGGTGTCAAATCATGAGCAACGATAACAACTTCGTGGTCGATCAATGCTGGATTTGGTAATGCTACACCTAGTAAATGAGCCATAACACGCTTTGTGACATCGCGTACATCGGCTGCTCTTTCTTGCATGTATGGGTTGTCTGTCATTCCTTCAAAAATAGAAATGAAGTTTTCTGATACATCATGTAATGCTTGTTCAGCATTAACACTCTTATCTTTTACTTCTTGTTCAACGGCACCCGTAAATTCTGGATCAGCCAAAATCATCTTATGTGCATCAAAGACTTGAGCTTCTTCTTCACCTAGAGATTCCTTAGCGGTATCTCTGATTTTTGTTAGTTCATCATCTGATGTTGAAATAGCATCTTTAAGACGACTGATTTCTGCATCAGCATCTGAAATACTTTTCTTAGTGAAAGACAAATCTGGTTGAACTAAAAGGTATGCTTCTGCAGTTGCGATACCATCACTAGCTGCAATCCCTTTAATAGTTTTAACCATTATTCTGCCAAACCTTCCTTTGTCATTGTATCTGAAATAGCTACGATTGCGTCAGCAGCATCGTCACCATCGGCTGTAATTGTAACGTCAGCACCTTGGCCAACACCTAGTGACATAACACCCATGATTGACTTCAAGTTTACTGATTTACCTGAAAATTCGATGTTAATGTCTGAGCTAAACTTGCTAGCTGCTTGTACCAACATAGTAGCTGGACGTGCGTGGATTCCTGTTTCTGCAATAATGTGAAATTCTTTCTTTTCCATAATAAATACCTCACCATATAGTTATAAAATTCTGTAGGAATACTACAAATATTCACTAATTAATTTACCATTATCTTTCATTTTTCACAAGGGGCATGCTCAAAAAAAGTGAATATAAGCCAACTGCGATAAGACGTTTAACGCTTACAACGCTACTCCCTGAAAGCGTTTATATTATCAAACTTTTTCAAAGAAATTTGAAAAAATATTTTTATCTACTATTAATATAATAAAATTTTCCAATCTCAAGACTTAGCACTTGCATTCGTCGAGTGCTAATTATATACTACCGTTGTATCCTGTGATAGAGGAAAGGTGGGGTGCGTATGTTATGTCAGAATTGTCACAAGAATGAAGCAACAATTCATCTCTATACAAGTGTTAATGGTCAAAGGACAGAAATCAATCTCTGCCAAAACTGTTATCAAAAATTAAGAAATCAAGCTAACGAAGGTATGAATAATATGGCACAAAATCCGAACGGTGGATTTTCTAGTTTTGAAGACTTGTTCAACGCCTTAAACGGCGCACAACAACCTAATGCTTTCGAGCAACAAGGTCCCCAAACCCAAACTGGTGGCGGCAATGGAAATGGTCGCAGACCTAGAGGTAACGGAGTCTTAGATCAATATGGTGTCGATCTTACTGACCTTGCCAAAAAAGGACAGATCGATCCAGTTATTGGTCGTGACAAGGAAATTAATCGAGTAATTGAAATATTAAATAGAAGAACAAAGAACAATCCTGTTTTAATTGGTGAAGCAGGTGTTGGTAAAACTGCTGTTGTTGAAGGTCTTGCTCAAAAGATCGTTGACGGCGATGTACCAGAAAAACTACAAAACAAACACGTTGTACGTCTAGACGTCGTTTCTCTAGTTCAAGGTACCGGCGTTCGTGGTCAATTTGAACAAAGAATGCAACAACTTATCAACGAACTTCAAAAGAATCAAAATATCATCCTCTTTATCGATGAGATTCATGAAATTGTTGGTGCTGGTAATGCTGAAGGCGGCATGGATGCTGGGAACGTTTTGAAACCTGCCCTAGCCCGTGGCGACATTCAACTAGTCGGTGCAACAACTTTGAATGAATATCGGACAATTGAAAAGGACTCTGCTCTAGAACGTCGTCTCCAACCCGTTCAAGTCAATGAGCCAACTGTTGATGAAACTATTCAAATTCTTAAGGGTCTTCAACCTAAATATGAAGATTATCATCATGTTAAGTACTCTAGTGAAGCTATTACAGCTGCAGCTGAATTATCAGCTCGTTATATCCAAGATAGATTCTTGCCCGATAAGGCTATTGATTTGATCGATGAAGCTGGTTCAAAGAAGAACCTACAAATCAATCACGTCGACATGGCTGACTTAGACAACAAGATCTCCGATGCCGAAGTCCAAAAGCAAGCTGCCCTACGTAATGAAGATTACGAAAAAGCTGCTTATTATCGTGATCAAGTTACAAAATTCCAAGATATGAAGAATAGCAACAAGGATGAACCTGCTGGTCAAAATATCGTTACCGATAAAGAAATCGAAAAAATTATCGAAGAAAAGACCAACATCCCTGTCGGTGAATTACAATCTAATGAACAAGCTCAATTAAAGAACTTGGAACCAGATTTGAAGAAACACTTGATTGGTCAAGATAAGGCCGTCGGTGATGTAGCACGTGCAATCCGTCGTAACAGAGTTGGCTTTAACAAGTCTGGTCGTCCAATTGGTTCCTTCCTATTCGTTGGACCTACTGGTGTTGGTAAGACAGAGCTTGCTAAACAACTTGCTCGTGAACTATTCGGTTCCGAGGATTCAATGATTCGTTTCGACATGTCTGAGTACATGGAAAAGCATTCAATTTCTAAGTTGATCGGTTCACCTCCCGGGTATGTTGGTTACGAAGAAGCTGGTCAATTAACTGAAAAGGTTCGTCGTAATCCATACAGTCTAGTTCTACTAGATGAAATTGAAAAAGCTCACCCTGACGTTATGCACATGTTCTTGCAAATCCTCGATGATGGTCGTTTGACAGATTCTCAAGGTAGAACTGTTAGTTTCAAGGATACTATCATCATCATGACTTCAAATGCCGGACAAGGCATGCAAGAAGCTAACGTTGGATTCAGTGCTGAAGCAAATGGAACAACAAATTCAATCATGAATCGCTTGTCTGAATACTTCAAGCCAGAATTCTTGAATAGATTTGATGGTATCGTTGAATTCAACTCCTTGACTAAAGACAACCTCTTGAAAATTGTTGACTTGATGCTCGACGATACTAACAAGATGATTGCTGATCAAGGTCTAAGCATTCATGTAACTAAAGATGCTAAGGATAAATTAGTTGATTTAGGTTACAACCCTAAGATGGGTGCTCGTCCACTCCGTCGTGTAATCGAAGAACAAATTGAAGATAAAGTTGCCGACTACTTCCTAGATCATCCAAAGGATAAGCAATTAGAAGCACATGTCGACAAAGATGAAATTAAAATTTCTAAGTATAGTGCACCTGATACTGAAGAATAATTAGTGGTGCTAAACAAAAACACGAGGCCAACATGGCTTCGTGTTTTTTTGTCTATGATTAATCTTTTTCAGTTTTAAGAACTTTGCCTTTTTGAGCATCAATCTGAACTTCAGTCTCGGTATGTCCGTTGACTACTTTAACTTCCCAAAAAGTTACACCCAATTTTTGCTCTAATTTAAATTCAGTGGCTTTTCCACCTTTAGCAGCTTTTTTTGCAATCTGAGCCGCTTTATTGAGAGTAATTAAATTATCCAAATTCAATTTTTCCGTCTTAGCTTCAGAACGGTCTTCCTCATCTAAGGGTTCTTCTGATTTTTGTTTTATTTTTTTATTGATGGCATTAATGTTGAGCTGATATTCAGTTGTTTTATCAGCCCCTTCAATTGTATAGACTGGTTTCCCCAAATGTTTTTCCAGTTCAATTGAAATAATATCAGCTTTTGGAAAGTTCTTTTGATACAACTTGATGGCTTCATTGACGCTAACTTTAGTCTCGTCTTTTAACTCACTAGTCGTTGTTGAGTTATTGTCAGAACTATTAGATCCGTTAGAACAACCAACGATTACTCCTGTCATCAACAATAAAACAACTCCCAAAAAATACTTCTTCATTAATATCACCCACTTTTATTTTTACATTACTCTAATTATATTGGAATATAGTGATTTTTACCAAAGAAACGAAGCAGACATTTGCCCACTTCGTTTCTTTAAATACTATCCGTAAATACCCAGTTTAATTTGGTTTCATAATTTCCCGAGGCATTTAATTGCTTGTTGTCTAATTCTAAAAGAATTCCTTTATCCGCTTGCCAACTTAAAGAAGTCATTTCTTGACCCGATTTTGTTTGAGAAACGATAGCTGAACCAGTTAATAAGTCTTGTTCATAATCATCGTCGAAAAATTTCAAATGACCAGCCAAAGTATTCTTGCTATCTTCACTGACAAAATCACTATCTTGAGAAACTGACAATGTGATTGGTGTTTTATCTCTTCTCATATCGTCAACGTCCATAACATTATCCGGCCAATTACTTTCATCATTTTGGCGGAAAATTACTTTATCATTACCAATTGGTCTAATTGAACCATAATCAATATCTTTGATCGTATACTCCAGCCTATTAGTCGTTAAATTCAAGGAACGTGGCGTACCGATTTTTTGGACACTGTTACCGGAATCATCCGTTCCCGTCAAATAAGCAATTGAACGATAATTTTCACGCTTATTAACCGTCCCTACTGTAGTATCAACCACCAAATCAGCTGACTTCTGAATACCTAGATTGATATTCTTAACTATTAGTGTTAATTCGTTGGAATCAGAATCTTTTTTGATTTCATAATCCGTGTCACTTAATTCTTGATCATCCAAAGTAACCTTATTGATTGTCGTTCCAGCACGTAATGGCAAATTGTACGTTGCATCTTTTAACTGTCCGCTACTACTATTGTTAGTAATAGTGGTTTTAAAGACTACATTATCATCACTATTAACGTCATAGAGGTTGGTCGAATTATCGCTACTATTGTTAAAGGTCTTATTTTCCAAAGTATCTTCTAGAGAAATATCCGGTCCTCCATCAGGTAAGACGTGTAAAGTTGCTTCATTGGTCGTATATTCGTAAGTCTTCCCATTAGCTTTTACCGTGATATAAGCAAAGAACAACGTTCCATCATCATTTAAAGTCGTCTTCGGCGTTGTATGTGAAATTGCATTATTACCAACTTCAATTTCTGATTGTTGATGAGTGATTGGATCTTCTTTGAACCAACGAATCGAGTAATTCATATCTTCTTGTTCATCAAACTCACCAATATTACCCATCAATTCAAATTTAGCAGTTTCTCCGGCTTTGACAGTTTGATCTTCCAAACCACCACCAACAGTAACTTCAGCACTGCCGGAAACCTTGGTACCATCGTTATTGATAGCTGTAGCCGTTACTGTAACGACCCCGGATTTAGTTCTTGTATTAGCCGTAATCAATCCCGAATCTTCATCAATCGTTGCTAAATCAGTATTATCAATGCTCCACTTGATATCGCCAGTAAAGTTAGCAGGCATAACTTTAGCATGAGCATAAGTTGAAGTCGTAGTAATTTCGGAATCATAGTTATAAATATAATCATCATCGACCGAAACCTCAACATCAGTTGCTGAAACGTGCTTATCTAAGGCATGAACAGCCGCAACTTTTGAGTAGACTGTTGGTGCAAGTGGTGTTGAAATTGCCATGTACCACTGTACTTCCTGTTGATAATATTTCGTACCTATTTCTTTAGGGGTAACCGTTAAATTTTTCTTTGTTCCACCATTTTTCTTTGAAACTTCGCTCCATTTTGTTCCGTCAGTCGTTTCATACCATTGGTAGTGTGCCCATGATGTTAAAGTAAATATGGTCGTCCAAAAAGATCTACCTTGATCGGTTCTCAAAGTCGTTGAACTATCAACTACAGTATAGTTATTTGATTGTGGTTGGAGATTGTATCCTGACGTCATCCAAATACCTAAAAATTTTCTAACATCGCCAGTTGGTGTTTTATAAGGTGTGATATCTTCTACGGGAATCTCTTCATTAGCTGACACTTCACGTTGAATCTTATCCGAGAAAAGACAAGCAGCCATAAATGTTAACATGGCAATCAATAATGCCCATTTAACGTTTAATTTTTTCATGATGAAACCCCTTTCTTCATATTAGCCAAGAAATTATATCACGATACAATTAGTATATTAATTCACATTACGCAATATTAATTTTACAAAAGTGATATATTTTTTAAGATTATTTCATTGACTTCTGAAAAAAGCGTGTTCCATAGTTTTTAACTAAAATAAAATGTTAAAAAATTCTTTACAGTTTATTATTTTTCCTTTAAATATCCTTAAGATACCTACATAAAAGGAATTCTACTGATTTATTCATGTTAGAATGACAATAATTTAATGTTAGAAGGGAATTATTATGGGAAAGAAAACTCGCCAACACCACTTTTCCCATAACGGGGAAAAGACTATGGAAAATGATGTATTATCACCAAAAGTAAAAAAATTAACCCGCGATGATGTTGAGATCAAGGTCCACTATGTCAATTCTTTAGGTAAAGACATTGCCAAAACGGTCACAATCAAAGGTCACTATTTAGATAAATTAGACATTCCTTGGCAAGAAATACCTGGATATGTTTTGTCTTCAGTAACTAACTTCCAACAAACCTTCATCCCCAACTCTGACGGAATCTATCTAGTTTACGCCAACCAACTTTCCGCACCAGTCATTGTTTATCATCGTAATACTGAAGGTAAACTGATTGCCGACCCACAGTATTTAGTTGGTGATCTTAATCGAGAATTCGACACGGAACCTTTGGAAGAAGCCAATCATTTCTTGGTTCACTCGCCGAAAAAAGCTAATGGTCAATTCACATCTAAGGTTCAAGAACAAGAATACATTTACAACGTTCTTCCTATTAAAGAGTATCGAACTAACAAAGACTTATTTGTGGAAACTTCTGATAATGTCAAGGTCTTCAATCAACCGCTCAATAAAGTGCCTTTAGAAAAGACTTTGCCTTATGGAACATCCTGGAAAGTCTACCGTGCTGTTCAAGAAACTTATAATGGAACGATCTGGTACAACTTAGGTGGTAATACTTGGGTACCTAGTACTGAAAGTATTGCAACTAAAATCATCAAGCAAACATCTCCTCGTCAAGAAATGTTAAATAGTCCGCTTGCTCAATCTGCCGAAAACATTAGTTACACTTATTCAGTAATCGACAGTATGCCAATCAACAAATCCGTTAAAGTAATGTATTATCGTGACCAATACATCACAGCTTGGAAAACTCCTTATGGTGACATGGATAATCAACGTTATCAAGGTGGTCAAAACGTTTTTGTTAAACAATTAGTTCAACTTGATAATTACAGTGTTTGGGCCGAGTTAAAAGACGGTTACTATGTTGAAAGTAAATATTTAAATATTTAAAGAACAAAAAATCGTATCGAAAATGTAAATTATATTCGATACGATTTTTTATTTTAACTATTTTTAATAACCAATCCCGTAATAACATCAGCACAATCTTCACAAGCATCTAAAACTTTTTCGAAACCAGCATAGACTTTTTGCCAACGAATTATATCAATAGGATCAATATTTTCTTCCCTAAACAAACTACTTAATTCTTTCGTATAAAGATTATCGCCTAATGATTCAATATGATTGGCTTGATCAACATTTTTTTGCAAGGTCTTAGAATTCTTATAATGAGAAAATTCCTTAACTGATTGTTGAACAGCTTTAACTGCCTGACAAATTAAATCCATAAATTCTTCAGTATGTGGACGTAATTCTTGAACATTGAGATAGTGAAATTCATACGTCAATCCATTAATACCATCAATGATGTTATCTAATTTATCTACTAATTGAACGATATCCTCACGATCTATTGGTGTGATGAATGCTACATAGAGTTCTTGCATAATCTCCTTAACATCAGCATCGCCATCAGTTTCAATTTCATGAATTTTTTGACTCTGCTTCACTAATTTCTCTGAATCAAAATCATTTATGATTTCATTGAGCAATTCACTGGATTTTAATGCATCACTAGACATGTGCTCCATCGCAACAAAAAAATCAAACTTCTTCTTTTTAAAAACCATTTCGTTTGCCCCCTAGAAAATTGCCATAAATAATTTTGACATAAAGTAAGCTATCAAACCACAGCCGGGAAAAGTTAACACCCAAGCCCAAACCATATCTCTTACAATGCTCCAATCGACAGAAGACAATCTTTTGGCAGCACCCGCTCCCATAATGGCAGTTGTCTTCGTATGCGTAGTCGAGACAGGAATTCCAAATAATGACGAGAAGAATAAAGTTATCGCTGCACCTAAGTCAGCTGAAAATCCTTGAAATTTCTCCAATTTGACCATGTCCATCCCAACGGATTTGATGATACGCATCCCACCAACGGAAGTTCCAACTCCCATCGTAACTGAACACAAAATCATAACCCAAATGGGTATCGTAAAACCGCCAGCTGTTTTGTCGACTAAACCGTTATAGTAAAGTGTCAGCATGAAAACACCCATGAATTTTTGACCATCCTGAGCACCGTGTAGAAAAGCCATTGCCATCGCACTAATTGCCTGTCCAAAAGTAAAAAATTTATTAGCAATCAGACGATTAATTGGTCTAAATATCCAAATAACTATTTTAGTAATGACATACCCTCCGCCAAGACCAAAAACAGTTGAGACAATCAATCCAATAATAACTTTCCACCACTCATTTATATTGACAGCATCAAGACCACCCAGAGCCATTGCTGCTCCAGTTAACCCCGCGATCAAGGCATGCGATTCACTCGTTGGGATTCCAAACCACCAAGCAGCCACTGCCCAAGTAACGATGGCAAATAAAGAAGCCGCAAGAGCAATTTGACTAGTATTGCCTGCACCATCAAAACTGACAATATTACTGATTGTTTCTGCGACTTGAGCATTAAAAATAGTCATTACTAAAGCACCTAAAAAATTCATTACCACTGCAATATAGATTGCAACATTAGGTCGTAATACTCTAGTCGATACTGCCGTAGCAATAGCATTGGGCGCATCAGTCCAACCATTTACAAAAACTACTGCCATAACTAATACGATTGTTACGATCAAAGCAACATTCATAATGACACCCACTTCATTATTTTTATTCTATATATTTATGATAGCGTATTCTAAAAGTGATGTCTTTAACAAATCGAAATTAATTATAATTTCACAAAGAACAGCATCCAGCAGTAATCTAATTTAAAACAGAGTCAAAAAAGTCCGCCATGATTTTTTGTATTTTGAGATTATCCTTTGGAGTACCAATAGACAAGCGTAACCAGTTAGGACGTAAACCGGTCCTAATTAAATATCCATTTTCTAATAAAACTTGGGCTAATTCATGAGCTGCAGCTGTTTCAAAGAAAACAAAGTTTGCCTGACTGTGATAAAATTTCAAATCTAATTTCTGGAAAAAATCTTCATATTTTGTCCGTTCAAGTGCATTTTTAGCAACAACTTGATCAACAAAATTTTGATCCTTAAAGGCTGCAATCGCTGCTGTTTGGGCAATCGAACTAACATTATAAGGCAAACGAACTTTTTGTACTTCACCAGCAATTTGATTTGAAAAGACTGCATAACCTACTCGAAAGTTAGCTAGTCCATACGCCTTAGAAAAAGTACGCATAACAACGATATTAGGATATTTCTTCGTTAGATCCATGGCCGTAGCTGGTTCTTGTTCAGTCACAAAATCGATATAGGCTTCATCAACTAAAACCATCGTTTCTTTAGGTACTTGCTGAACAAATTTTTCGATTGATGCAACAGTTTCCAAAGTACCAGTTGGATTATTCGGATTGCACAACCAGATCAATTTCGTTTTATCGGTAATATTCTCTAACAAGGCCGTAAAATTTATTTGACCATTTTTCTTAGTAGCGACCTCTTTAATAACTGCTTCTTCAATTTCTGCATGTAAGGCATATTCAGAAAAATTTGGTACACTGACGAGTTCTTCATCGCCAGGTTGTAAAAAGACTCGTGACAACATGACGATGACCTCATCTAAACCGACTCCAAAAACAATTTGACTAGGATCTAGAGTAAATTTTTCAGCCACTAAATCACGTAATTCTTGAGCTGAACTATCAGGATAACGATTGCTTAAATCATAGTCCCAATCTAAAATAGCTCGTTTAACTTTAGGTGAAGTCCCATAAGGATTCTCATTAGCTGATAAGCGAACAATTTTTTTCAAACCTAATTCATCTTGTAATTGTTGCAACGGCTTTTCTGGAACATAGGGATTCAATTCTTGAATTATTTTCTTCATATTTATAACCTCTTACAAATCTTTGATTTCAGGACGGTCTTTAAATTGACTCATCAAGCCTTCTCTTTGAGCCAACTCTTTTTTTATTTGATCAAAAGTAATGCCTTGTTGTGCCCACAATACACACAGGTGATACAACAAATCAGCTGACTCATAGACGAGTTCTCCATCACCACGGGGCTTCCCCGGATTTTTGGCCGCAACGATTACTTCGGTTGATTCTTCTCCGACTTTTTTTAAAATTTTATCCAAACCTTCAGAAAATAAATAATCAGTATAAGAACCTTTCTTAGGATTTGTTTGACGTTCCTTTATTAAGTTATATAATTCATCTAAATTTTGCATAATTAGCCTTCTTTCACAGAATTGAAAAAACAAGTTCGATTACCGGTATGACAAGCTGGGCCATGTGGATTCACCGAAACTAATAATGTATCTAAATCACAATCCAACGTTAAACTGACAACATCTTGGGTATTGCCACTAGTTTCACCCTTATGCCATAAACATTTTCTAGAACGTGACCAAAACCACGTCTGACCACTAGTTAGAGTTTTTTGATAACTTTCTTGACTCATCCAAGCAACCATCAAAACATCTTTAGTCGTTGCATCTGTTACGACTGTTGTTAAAAGTCCTTTTGAAAAATCTGGTTGTATCATCTGACGACCACCCCTTTGGATTTAACGAATTGTTTCACGTCCGCAATTGTTAATTCACCAAAATGAAAAACTGAAGCTGCTAAAGCTCCATCGACATTTGCCTCTAAAAATGCCTGACTGAAATCACTGACATTACCTGCACCACCTGAAGCAATGATTGGCACATCGACTACTTGATTGATGCTTTGATACAATTTGATATCAAATCCATCCTTTGTACCATCTTGATCCATACTCGTAATCAACAATTCACCCGCTCCCAGTTCAACAACCTTTTTGGCCCAGGAGATGGCATCTAAATTAGTTTTTTTACGTCCACCGTTCACATAGACGAAATACTGACCGGCATCTTTTTTGACATCGATAGCTACAACAATACATTGATTGCCAAATTTTTGGGCTCCTTGACTGATCAACTCGGGATTAGCGACTGCGGCAGAATTAATAGCAATTTTGTCTGCTCCAGCCTTTAGTAGTCGGTCCATATCTGCTACTGACTTAATTCCTCCACCAATAGTTAAAGGCATGAAAACTTGACGAGAAACTTTTTCTACCATATTAATCGTTGTTTTTCTCCTTTGGTTCGTTGCCGAAATATCTAGAAAGACTAATTCATCTGCACCTTGCTTTTGATATTCAGCTGCAATTGCAACGGGATCACCAACATCAGTTAAATTGACAAAATTAACTCCTTTTTTGACACGACCATTATCGACATCAAGACAGGGAATAATTCTTTTAGCTAACATTCTTCCACCTCCAAAATTTGCGAAAGAGAAATTGTTTTTTCAAATAACGCCTTGCCAATAATGCTCTCTTCTATTCCCATTTTTTGCAAAGCCTTTAAATCTTCAACATTACGAATTCCTCCACTGGCAATTAAATTAACTTGCGGAATTTCTTCTCTCAAATTAGTTAATAAATCTAGATTAGGACCTTGCATGGCACCATCTCGGCTGACGTCAGTGACGATAAAATTTTCAGCGCCAAACTCATTCATTTTAGAAATTAGACTAGTCATCTTCACATCTGATTGCTCTAGCCAACCTTCGGTGGCAACTTGTCCATTTTTACCATCAATTCCGATAGCGATTTTTTGACTACCAAAGTCATCCAATAATTGTTTGACCAATTGTGGATTTTTCAAAGCGGCTGAACCGATTACGATACGATCAATACCTAAATTAAGATATTGTTGGGCAATTTGATAGGTTCTAATGCCACCGCCTAGTTCCAAAAAACCTCTAAAATTTTGGCGAATTTGTTTAATCATTGGCAAATTTTCTGGTTGGCCACTTTTTGCACCATCTAAGTCAACGAGATGTAATTGCTTGATGCCAGCTTTATTAATTTCAAGTGCTTGTTGGATTGGCTCTTCATTGATTGTTGTCACCGCTTGATAATCACCTTGATATAAGCGCACACTTTGACCATTCTTTAAATCAATTGCTGGAAAAATCATCTTCAATCACCATCCTTTGAAAATTTTTCAATAAATTTAGACCAACTCGACCACTCTTTTCAGGATGAAATTGCATCCCAATAACTCTATTATTTTGAACCAAGCTAGGGATCAATTGCCCATAATCCACCCCTGCAACAATATTTTCTAATGGACAGTCGGCGTAATAAGAATGCACAAAATACGTATATTGCTGATCAATCGGAAAACTAGTTTTAATGAAAGTCTGATTTTGATTCCAGCCCATTTGTGGTATTTTCAGTTGTCGCTTGGGAATTGCTTTGACATTTCCTTTGATTAAGCCCAAGCCCTTGGTATAACCGTATTCTTCACTTGATTCAAACAACAATTGCATCCCTAGACAAATTCCTAAAATAGGAATTTTATTTTTTTTAACTTGTTGCAAAACTGCTACTAAATTGCGATTTTCTAAGGCCTGCATAGCCGGTTTAAAGGCTCCAACACCAGGTAAAATAACTGCTTGTGCATCAAGAATGGTTTGTTCATCTGCAGTCAATTGATTTTCAATATTTAAATAATCTAAGGCTTTTTTTAGATTTCGGGTATTGCCAGTATCGTAATCGACAATTGCAAACATCAGATCACACCCTTCGTAGAATTGACGCCAATAATTTCTGGATTAATTGTTACAGCTTGACGTAATGCTCGGCCGAAGGCCTTAAATAAACTTTCAACCTTGTGGTGAGTATTTCGACCGTAAAGAATTCTTGCATGTAAGTTCATTTCGGCACTAAAAGCTACTGCTTGAAAGAAATCTTCCACAGTTTCGGTATCTAATCCACCCAAACGAGGATTTTCAAATAAAGCATCAAAGACTAAATATGAACGGCCACTGAGATCCAAACTGACTTGTCCTAAAGTTTCATCCATTGGTACGAATTGGGTTCCAAATCTTTCGATACCCACTTTTTTACCTAATGCCTGTTTGATACACTCGCCTAAAACAATTCCGGTATCTTCAGTCGTATGATGAGGGTCAACATCTAAATCACCGTTAACTTTCACTACCAATCCAAAACGACCGTGTTTAGCAAAGAGATTCAGCATGTGGTTCAAAAAACCGATTCCAGTATCGATATCGACTTGGCTCTGGTCATCCAAGTTTAAAGTCATCTTAATTTGTGTTTCCTTAGTATTGCGTTCAATTGTTGCTTGTCTCATCCTTATTCCCTCTTATTCGTAGTATTTATCAAATCTTGACTCAATAGCTCGAGCATGTGCTTCCAAACCCTCTACTCGCGCCAATGTCGTGATGGCTTTAGCTTCTTTGGCTAGAGCTGGTTTCGTATATTGAATAAATGAAGTTCGTTTAACAAAATCATAAACACCCAATGGCGATGAAAACCTAGCAGTACCACCTGTCGGTAAGATGTGGTTAGGACCAGCAACGTAATCCCCCAAGGGTTCAGATGCATATTTTCCTAAGAAAACTGATCCAGCATTTTTAATTTGATTTAGGTATTGAGTTGGATTTTCCAATTGGATTTCCAAGTGCTCCGGAGCGATCAAATTCATTAAGGTAAACATGTCATCTGGATTTTTAACGATAGCGATGAAACCTTTATTCAAAACTGAAGCTTGAGCTATTTCTTGACGTGGCAAAGTCTTTAATTGTAAATCTACATTTTGACTGACAGCTTGAGCCAATTTTTCACTGTCAGTAACTAAGATGGGGCGGGCTAACTTATCATGTTCTGCTTGAGATAATAAATCGGCTGCTAATTGTTTAGGGTCAGCCTGGTCGTCGGCGATAATGCCAATTTCTGAAGGTCCAGCTACCATATCAATAGCTACTTGACCAAAAACTTGTTTCTTAGCAGTAGCAACAAAAATATTTCCAGGACCAACAATCTTGTCAACGCGTGGAATCGTCTCTGTTCCAAAAGCCAAGGCAGCAATCGCTTGAGCACCACCAACTTGATAAATCGAATCGATTCCAGCAATCTTGGCAGCAGCCAAAACTGCCCTGGAAATACCATCTTTTTTTGGAGGTGTAACCATGACTATTTCTTTTACACCAGCAATCTTAGCAGGTAGAGCACTCATTAAAATTGTTGAAGGATAAGCAGCCGTACCACCAGGAACGTATAAGCCAACTTTTTCTAAAGGAAGTAATTTTTGTCCTCTCAAAACCCCAATTTGTTCAGCATCAATGAAACCTTTATTGATTTCTTTTTGGTGAAAACTTGTGATATTTTTCTTTGCCAGTAGTAGAGCTTTTTTGACATTTTCATCTAAATTTTCGTAAGCCTTATCAATAACTGCTTGATCCAATTTAAAATCTGTTAATTTCACCTGATCAAATTTTTCTTCATAATTACGCACTGCCGCATCACCATTTTCAGCAACCTGTTCAATAATCTGACTGACAGTTTGCTCAACTCTTGGATCAGTTAATTGACGTGTTTTGTTTTGAACGATTTGTTCTAATTCATTTAAGCTCTTTTGATAAATTTTCATTCTTACCTACCTCTTTTTCTTCAGTAACAACTTTTTTTAGTTGATCTATAAATTCAAAAATTTCTTGGGGACGTTGTTTCAAAGCCATTCGATTGACAACTACTCGTGTAGAAACTTTATTCAGATAATCAAAAACTTTTAAATTATTCTCACGAAGGGTCGTCCCTGTTTCGGTAATATCAACGATGGCATCGGTCAGACCAATCAAAGGTGCTAATTCAACCGATCCTTCAATCTTGATTATTTCAACATCTTGGCCAAGACTATCGAAATAATCTTTGGTGATATTAGGATATTTGGTTCCAATAATCTTTCTTTTAGGTTCATCTGGATCAAAATCCTCAGTTGAAGCTAAAACAAATTGACACTGACCTGTCCTTAAATCTAGTAATTCGTATTGGCTATTACGATGTTCCGTCAAAATATCACTACCGACGATACCAATATCAACGACTCCACGCTCCAAAAATGTTGTGACATCTGGACCTTTAGCCAAAATAAATTCAAATGGTTGAGAAGTAGATTTAAATATCAAACGTCTTTTCTTATTTCGTAGTTGCGTACAATCAATTCCGGCTTTTTCTAATAACGGAATAACTTGTTTTTCAACGCGACCTTTAGTTAAAGCTATCTTCAAATTCATTTTCATCCTCCTCAATATCGATTATTTTGGCTTGAGTTCTTTGAGCTTCTTTTATGGCATCAGCTTTTGTATCACTTAAAGACAAAGTTGCATTCGGCAATTTTTGGACTAATGCTTGTGCTTTTGACCAATTCTCAATCGAACTAAAAACTAAAATTTTTGGCAAACGATTGATTTTCTTTACACATAAATCTGTTAATAAATCGATGTCGATTCCCATACCGACCGCTGGTTCATTTTGAGCTTGAAAATTGGCTAATAAATTATCGTAACGGCCGCCGCTGAAAATATAATCTTCACCACTTTTGGCAAATCCTCGAAAGGTCAACCCGGTGTAATACTGTTGGGGAGCACGACTGCTCAAATCAATAACTAGTTGTTGATGGGGACGAACTTGTCTGACTAGGGAAACGACTTTTTTAATTTTTTCCAATCGTACAGTCACTGAATTAGGCAAATCATATCCATTCAATTCTTGAAAAATATCATCCGGTTCTCCGAAAAGTCGTGGCCATCTTTTTAACAAAGGATATAAATTTTGAGTTTTAAAAGGTATTATCAATCGTTCATATTCAGTTATCTTTTTATCAAAGAGTGCTTGGGCGATTTGTTTTCTCAATTCAGCATCATCAGTGAAAATATCGAGAAAAATTTTGGCAAAATCGGCATATCCTAATTCAATCGTTACTTGCTCATCTAAAATTTCTTGGCTTAAATCATAAATGTTACTCAAGCATTCCAATTCAGCTTTAGTTGACCGATAACCGACCAATTCAATCCCAGCTTGTGTCAGCTGATTGTAGGAACCGGAAAGACTGCGACTAAGACGAAATATATCTCCTACATAACAAAATTTTTGTGGCAAAGGAATACTTGTTGAACTGAGAAATCTCGCTATCGGCAAGGTCAAGTCGGACCTTAAAACAATCGTGTCACCTTCTTGATCCAGCAGACGATACATCTTCGAATCAATTAATTGATAAGGCTGAAAAACAGCTTGTTTCTCAATAATCGGTGTAGAAATTCTTGCAAAACCTAAGCTCTTAAAATGTCGTTGAATTATCCCAATAATGCGTTGCTTTTCTTCAGAACGAACCCCAAATTCATCTCGAGTTCCCAATGGTAATAAATTGTTTTTCATTTTCTTGACCTCCCCTAATATAAAAAAATAGATAAAAAAATCCCCTTAGCAAAATAAATTGCTAAGAGGACGTAATTTGCGCGGTTCCACCTCATTTCGTCTAACCCTTGCGGATTAAACCTCACGTTGGCTGAGTCAACTCGGATAACGAAACCGATCGGCAAAGCCTACTTAGTTCAGCCCTGCAATTCCTAGGTGTGGGTTCATCAATCACCATGTTCTTTTTCCACTATCAAGAACTCTCTGTGAAGGTTGGATCAATTACTTTTCCTAATCATTATTTTTATCATTAAATTAAATTTAAATTAGAATTATTAAATAATATTTAAATTGTTTTTAATGATATAAGCTGATTTTTAATTTGTCAAGCTTAATTTAACATTTTCACTAAATGATAACCCCGACCAACTGACAAAATATCGTGAGCATCGGAACCATAAATTAGCGGTATGTCTAACTTTTGGGCACGAGTTAAAATCGATTGCCCTGGATAAAAATCATTGCAAAAAGGTTTATATAATCCGGCCAAATTTAAATCCAATTGTCGATTTTGTTGTTTAATATCTTGTAAAATTTCGTCAATCAACAATAGATTCTTCTCGTCATATTGATTTGGTAAATGGAAATAGTCTTGATACTTTCTAACTAAGCTCATGTGACCGATTCTGATTGGACGATAAATCCCCAAATCTGCCTGAACAGAATTTCTAACTGTTTGAAAATAACGGGTAAAGACGTCTTGAGACTGCTCCAATAAGCTTTTGAATCCTTGTTGAAAATCATTTACGCCAAAATCAACGCACCACAATTTCTGGTCAGTTCCTCGCATAAAGTGAACTGACAAAATATTTTCTTGAGTTCTAGGGCCATATTCATCCAAAAAATCTTTGGTCCAGTCTTCAAAGCCCGGCAAATAATCCACTTCAAAACCAATCGTAATTTTAATTTCAGATTGGTATTTCTTTTGCAAACGAGTCATTTCTTGAAAATATTTTTCCAAGTCAGAGTTTGCCATTGAAGCTTCGGTCAGTCCCTCTTTAGTTCCTGCGTATTCGTTTTTAAAATCTGGTGGCAAAGGCGCATGCTCGGTAATACAATACTTTTTGAAACCTAATTTAATTGCCCGTTGGATCATCAATTCAGCATCTTGACCGCTACCATGAGGGCAGAATTGGGTGTGCGTATGTCCATCAGTTAACATTTTAATCACCTCATTTTTAATAATTGAATCACTTTTTCTAATTATTTACAATGTATCACGCACAATACATATGTTATTATTAACATATGTTATGAATAACATATGAAAGAAGCTAAATTATGAATTATTGGTTATTATTATTAACTTTTTTAAGTGTGAATCTCGATTTTTTCTTTATGCTAATTTTCTTACTAAAGAAATTTAAATTATCTAAAGTAATTCTCGGTTATCTCTTAGGAAACATAATTTTATTAAGCATCAGTTTCACTGTTGGCAAAACGCTCGCCACCTTTTTACCAGAGTGGATTTTGGGAATACTAGGAATTTTACCAATTTACTTAGCTTTACATGATGACGATGACGACAATGAACATTTAGAACATAAGTCCGACATTATGACAGTTTTGATCACTTATTTATCTGTTTGTGCCGGTTGTAATTTATCGATTTTCTTGCCAGTTTTGACCAGGGAAACTTTGGACAACTTTATGATTACATTGCTGTTTATCGGCTCTTTGACCATTTTAATCGTTTGCATCATCAAATTGATTTCTCAATCAAAATTGGTCGAATTCATCATGAAAAAATATGGCGAAATAGCTATGAAAATTTGTTATCTATCTATTGGTTTATACGTGTTTTGGGACAGTGGTCTAATTACCCATCTCCTAGATTTGCTATAATAACGTTATTATAGATAAAGGACCGAGTTAGATGAGTAAAGAAATTAGAGATCGTATCAATTCTGAACAGTTAGTTGAGTCAGAACGTATTTTCAAATTATTGAGTAATCCCAACCGTTTACAAATGTTGAAACTTTTGGAAAGAAAATCATTAAGCGTCAATGAAATCAGCCAAACATTAAACATTGAACAATCAGTTGTCTCCCATCAACTAGCAATTTTGAAACAACATCAACTCGTTAGTTCAAAAAAAGACGGCAAATATAATTATTACCGTCTTGATGATCCTCATATTCTCGATGTAATCAATGAAATGCTTCAACATGCAGATCACGTGATTCGTGGCAAAAAGCATGGTGAATAATTTACAAAATATTTCCTAAAGCAAAAACTAACGGAATCGTAATTAAACTCAAAATAGTCGATAAACTCATCAAAGAAATTGCTGGAGCGGCATCCCCCTGTGCTTGTAGGGTAAACAGAACTACTAAACCAGCAACTGGACAAGCTGCCATGACAATTGTCGTGTAAAAGGCAATTCCAGTCACTCCCAATATTTGCAAAATAAAAATGGCGATGATTGGGAATAGTAAATTACGTAAAAAAATCGTCAAACCAATTTCCTTGTTCAACATCTTTTTACTAAAAGTGATATTCCCCAAACTGTTACCAATAACAATCATCGACAAAGGAGTATTGACAGAACCAACGTATTTGATGATTTGATTAGGAACGCTAGGAATTTTGATTGAAAAAACAAACAAGATAACACCCAGAACAATTGCAATAATATTAGGATTCAATAAAACTTGTTGCCAATCAGTTTTCTCCTCATTGTCACTAGTTTTAAATAGAGAAACTCCTTGCGTCCAACTGAAAATATTAAATCCTGCTAAGGATACAACCGCAAAAAATACTCCGGGAGCACCGAACAAAGAACTTATTAGCGGTATTCCCATAAAGCCAGCATTTGAATAAATACTGCCATATTGGGCAATACGTCTGAGATTCTCATTTTTTAAACGGCCAAAAATCAGTTTTGCCACGATAATTTCTACAAAATACAAGATGACAACACCTAAAATGGCCAACAAAAATTGCTTGATCCGTGAATCAGAATAAGGTTGTTCAAAAGCATTGATAATTAAACATGGCGAAACAATATACAACAAAACGTTAGTTAAATCGCTTGAAGTTTGTGCATGCATAAATTTTAATTTGTTGATTAAAACCCCAATCAGCATTAGACCAAACATTAGAATAATTTGATTTATTAATTGTCCGATATTCATTAATGTCCCCCTTTGGTTAATACATTATACAAATATTTTATGCCAAAAGGCAGTTTTAAATACAAATAACGCAAAAAAATCCCATTGGAATGTCTAATAATGACATTTTAATGAGATTTTTTACTTCCTCAATTAAACTAGACTTCAAATACGACGACGGCTAGTTGATGGAAAACCTAATTGTTCACGATATTTAGCAACAGTCCGACGAGCAATTTTTAGTCCGTCCTCCTGCAACATATCAGCAATTTTTTGGTCACTTAAAGGTTTCTTTTTATCTTCATCATTAATGATATCTTTAATTTTAACTTTCACTTGATCAACTGACTTGTCTGCACCCATGGTCACCTTACTACGGCGAGAGAAGAAGCGTTTCAATTCGAAAATACCAAAATCAGTTTGAATGTATTTTCCGTTGATTGTCCGACTAACTGTTGATTCACTAATTTGCAACTTTTGAGCGACGTCCCGAATCAATAGTGGCTCTAATGCTTGAGTATTTTGCATGAAGAATTGATATTGAGCTCTGACGATACATCTACCAATGATCGAAATGGTATCGATTCGACGCTGTAAATTATATTCCAAAGTCTTATATTGATTGTACTTATCGTGAATATACTTTTGAACATCATCATCAGTTGATTTTACTAGACGATCATAAGTCTCTTCAGCAAAAACTAATTGTGGTTGACCATACTTAGTAATCGATAAGGTCAATTTATCTTGATTTTTTTTAACCTGTAATTCTGGAACGACGTACTGTTCATTTTGTGACGTATATCTTTGACCAGGATTAGCTGACAAAGACTGGATAAAACTAATGTCCTTTTGCAATTCCACATTTGAAATCTTCAAACTGCGCTTTAATTGTTTCCACTCATGCTTAGTAAATAATTCGAAATTATCACTCAACATGGACATAATTTCTTTATTAGCATTATCAGCTTGAGCTTGTAAATATAAGCACTCTTGCAAATTACGAGCCCCAATCCCTGGAGGATCTAGTTGTTGCAACAATGTCTTGGCATCAAGCAACATAATTGGCGTTATATCTTTTACTTCCTCAAAAATTTCTTTATCTGACAAAGTCAAATAACCATTTGGATCTAATTGTTCAATTAAATAAATGACTAAATCACGCAAAGGTGTTTTTCTCATCGTCAATTGAACTTGATCTAATAAGTACTCAAACAATGATTGTTGTTCATCTTTAATTTGATACGAAGCATTATTACTATTTTCGATAAATGGCATATCCAAATTGACATGAACGTCAAATAATGGATTTTCTAAACTCTGTTCATTCAAATAATCAGCCAAATCGATTGCATCAGATTGCAAAATTAAAATGGACTGACGCATACCTTGAGTCAAAGACAATCCCTGAACTTGCTTTTGATTCAAGTTTTGTTTTAATTCCATCAGATTCACTCCCTTCCTAACAGCGCTTTCATTCAATAACTAATATAATGATAGCGCTTTTTAAGTAATTTGTATTCTTATCCCAAAAATTAATTTTCCAAATTGCGTTTAATATCCAAAAAGCTCTTCAATCCTGATGAATTCAGACGAATCAAGCGATCTCTAAATTCATCTCTATCAAGTTGTACTCGTCCATCGTAATATATCCGAAATAACAGCAAAGTATTACGAATCAAAAAACTAGCACAAATATAAGCATCTAATTTACTAAGACTGAATTCCTTCAATATAGCATCAGCCAAGCCTTTTGAAACTTTTTCTTCAACTTGCTGACCAATAAAACGATAATCCACCGATGTCATCATAAAGGTATAAAATTCTCGTGATTGAGAAAAGAAGTCAAATACTTTATCAAAAATATAACCCGGAACTGATAATCCTTCTCTGAGAGGTTTTTCCAAAATCAATCGTAAAATTTTTTCAGAGATTTCATCTGCTATCATCGTTGAGAATTCATCAATTGAGTCATAATGCAAATAGAAGGTTTTTCGATTTATTTTGGCTGTTTTAGTCAATTGCTTAACTGTAATATCCCGATATTTGGTTGTCTTAGCCAGTTTTTTAAAAGCATCTTGTAAGGACCGATTAGTTTTCTGTACACGCCGATCAACTCTTTCCATTATCCTCACCGTCACTATTTTTGGCATCACTATAACATATTTTCGATGAAGTTTTTTTCCATTTTTTTATAGCTTTCAAGCAAAAACACTTCAAATTTGTAGATAAAGTGTCTACTGATTTGAAGTGTTTTTATTTGCATATTAAAAATTGGTACATATAAGAAATGTTATTTAATGGGTATAATTAATTAATTGGTCTATTTATTTTACTTGTTTTTTTGTAGGCCATATACTCTAGTTGTAACGAGAATATGTATGGGTTCGGCACCAATAATCAAGTTACTATTTTTTAATAACTTATCGTATTTTAAGGGAGATGCTTTTTAATGAACATGAAAAAATCATTGATTGTTACGTCCTTAATTGGATTGTTTTTAGCATTTCTAATCTTCTTCATCCCACAAATTTCAGTTCAAGCAGCTACGACAACTACTACTCCAACTGAAACGACGGCTTCTCCGCCTGGGAATACTACTACTGCGGCCACAACGACTACTCCGACAACTAGTACATCCAAAACTACTAGTTCGACTAATCAAACTACACAGCCAACAACTACCTCTGCAACGCCTAGAGCATTAACAATTACCGGCTTAGGTGCTGAAGATGCCACTTTGACCGACGTCAATGGTAATCCTGTCACTGCAAGTGATAATTTATATACTTGGTTAAATTACAAGGTAAATTATAACTGGAGTATTCCAGATGGCGTTCAAATCAATGCTGGTGACACTACTCAATTTACTTTACCTGAAGGTGTTGTCGCCAATGGCAATTTAAGTTTCCCAATTTACAATAGTAGCAACGTTGAAATTGGTACTGCTACGATTAAAAATGGTGAAACCGTTGGTACTTTAACATTCAATAACGTTTTGTCCAATACCAATGCTAACCGTAAAGGTACTTTGACCTTAGTTTCAAAGGGTACAAATACTGGCAATGGTACTGAAGGTGAAAATTGGATGTTTAATAAATTAGGCTGGGTCGCAGGATTCGATGCCAACAACGTTCCAAACGAATTAACTTGGAATATTGCTTTCAATCCTAACGAACACAACTTAAGCGGCGTTACTATTACTGATACCTTAGGTCCTAACCAAGAGTACATTCCTGGTTCTCTATCCGCTATCGGTGGATCTTATGGACCTGGTGGATTTGTAAGTAACGGTCAACAATTAAATCCAACAGTTACAACCGATGGTAACAAAGTTATCATTACTTTCCCTGGTAATGTTACAACTGCTGTAGATATTTACTACAGAGTTAAAGTAACTAATACTAATGCCAGTGGTTCAACAACTTGGACTAATAACGCAACCATGGCTTCAAGTGAAGGTACCAATGACATCAGTGCCTCAACATCTTGGGGTGGTTCCGGAACTGGTAATGGTGATCAACAAGTCGGTACTGTTTCATTGCAAAAATCCGATGCTACAACCGGTAAAGCTTTGAATGGTGCTGAATATCAATTAGCTGACGGAACTGGCTACGTTATCATTTCCAACGCTGAAACTGATGAAAATGGTCAAATCAACATTAAGAACTTACCTTATGGTTCTTATACTTTGACTGAAGTAAAAGCTCCAGATGGTTATTTGCTTAATCAAAATCCAATTGAATTCACAATTCCAGATAAAGATGGCAATGTCGATCTTAAAGTTAGTCAAACTGATAAAGCCATCCCTGGTTCAGTTATTTTAACTAAATCAAATGCTGCAACAAAGGATCCAATTGCTGGCGCTACTTTTGAATTATTAGATAGCACTGGTAAGGTCATCCAAAGTGGACTCGTAACTGACAGCACCGGTAAATTGGCTATCGACGACTTACCCGTCGGTGATTACTCCTTAGTTGAAACTGCTGCTGCACCCGGTTATGAATTGGATGCTACACCATTGAACTTTACAATTTCTTTGAATCAAACTACTCCATTAGCTCTTGAAAAATTCAACACTGCCCTTGATACAACACCAGATACTGGTAATGCTGTTTTGACAAAAGTTGATGCAAGCGATACTAATACTGTTTTGCCTGGCGCTGTTTATGATCTTGTAGACAGTACTGGCGCAATTCTTCAAACGGGTTTGACAACTGACGCTAATGGTAAAATCACTGTTTCTGATTTACCAACTGGTACTTACTCATTTGTCGAAACTAAAGCTCCTGAAGGCTATCAATCAAGTCTTCAACCAATCAGTTTTACCATTTCTAAAGGTGAAACTACTCAAGTAGAAGCTAAGGATACTTTGATCGAATCAGATATCCCAGTAACACCTGTAGAACCTGAAAATCCTGGCACTACTCCTGGTACTACACCTCCTACAACAAATCCAGAAAATCCTAGTCAACCTGGAAATCCTGGTACTACTGAATCTCCTGTAACTAATCCAGAAAATCCTAGCCAACCTGAATCTCCTGGTACTAACGAACCTTCTGTAACTAACCCAGAAAGTCCTAGTCAACCCGGAAATCCTGGCACTACTGAGCCTCCTGTAACTACTAACCCAGAAAGTCCTAGTCAACCTGAATCTCCTGGTACTAATGAACCTTCTGTAACTAACCCAGAAAGTCCTAGTCAACCTGAATCTCCTGGTACTAACGAACCTTCTGTAACTAGCCCAGAAAGTCCTAGTCAACCTGAATCTCCAAGTGCAACTGAACCTGTCTATCCAGAAATTCCTGGTACAGAAAATGCCGAAGAAGCTCCTAGTTCTTCCACACCTTATCCAGAAACTCCTGGTACACCTTCCAATACTACAAGTCCTAGTTTGAAACCATCTGTTTCAACTAGTGGAACAAGTAATTCAACAATCCCTATTTCTGGTCAATCATCATATGAAAAAGGCACATTCCCACAAACTGGTAATGAAAATGGCTTGTTCATGATGATTAGTGGATTGTTCATCGCTTTGTTCGTACTTCTCAAGTATTGGATCAAGAGATTAAGTTTCTAATTTTTCTGAAAAAGAAGACCTTGCAATCATGATTTTGCAAGGTCTTTTTTTATATACACAATGGCTACACATCAAATAACCTTTTTGAAAGTTAATAAGCTATTATATTTTTTGATAACAGGATATTAATAAAAACCTAGCTATCTTTTTCAGAAAATCAATTTATATAGTATGCGGTTCAAAGGAGATAAAAATCATGAAATTAGTTCAAAAGAGTCTTTTGTTCGCTTCATTATTTGCAGTCGGAATGGGTGCTACAACTATTCCCGTTGTTGCAAGTGGCAATGGTGCCGTTCAAGCTGCCACAGTCGTTAAAGGTACAACTGCCAACGACTACTTCTTCAAAATTGGTAAAGATAAATTTGTCAAAGGCGAAGATGTTAAGATTTTGACTAACGACAATCAAACCGATGAAGATATGGTTTCAACCATTGAAGCTAACGATTTTCGTTTGGAAATAAATGTCCCTAAAGCTCAACTTTACAATGAAAAAGGTGAAAAGACTGGTAAATGTTTAACTCAAGGAACTGTTTGTAAAATTGGTGATCAAAACGCCTTCTATGACAGCACCTATTATAAAGACTTCAAAGGCAATATCTCACAAATGAACAATAGTACTTTAGTTTCATAGACATTTCGACAACGTCTCAAAGTCACTACTGAATCATTTATGAGTTAAGATGTTTTTGATAACAAAATAATCGTTATCATATTATTACTGAAAGTTAATTCAAGGAGATAAAAATCATGAAATTAATTCAAAAAAGTCTTTTGTTTGCTTCATTACTATCTGCTGGTGCTTCAGTAACCACCATTATTCCGGCCGTTTCTAATGTAGCCATTGTTCAAGCCGCTACGAAATGCAGTTCTAGTTCAAAAATCAAAGTTAAAGTAGCTAAAGCTCAACTCTATAACGAAAAAGGTAAGAAATTATCTCGTTGTTTAACTAAAGGTAAAACTTGCACACCTAAAGAGAAGACCTCAATCAAAGGTCAAAAGTACTACAAAGTTGGCAAAGATGAATTTGTCAAAGCTAGCGACGTATCACTAGAAAAATAGGATTTCTCAAAAATAGTCCTGTTGAAAATTTCAACAGGACTATTTTTTTGACTAATAAAAAATTCTTACTCCAAATGATGGTTTGAAACTATTCGTTATTGAATCTATCTTGACGTTAGTACCAGGCTTCAAAGCATTGAGATACTGATTGTTTCCAAGATACAAGCCAACGTGATAAGTAGCTCCGGCGTTACCCCAAAAGACTAAATCACCACGTTCTAGTTGATTAAGAGAAACCTTCGTTCCAGCTGTTTCTTGAGGAACCGTCCAACCACCAATATTTTGACCGGTTACTTGACGAAAGACATATTGCATCAATCCCGAACAATCAAAATTGTTAGGACCTTTGCCATTCCAAACATAAGGCTTACCTAGTTGTTGCTTAGCGACATTGATTACTTCATCGAGCACTTCACTTCTAGTTTTACCATTCAAACTGACCGGACTTCTCTTAACAGATACTTCACTAACTGCGGTAGAAGGCAACCAGCCACCATCGCTCTTTTCATACCAAATCGTATTGCCGGTTAAAACGGTTGAAACTACTTGTTCAATTTGACCAGCATCGATACTATTCTTTGTTGCAGAATTGAAGTTACTATCCGAATAAACAGAGGTCTTCTTGTCTGCTTTCACTGCAGCATAGTTAGGATCCCACACTTGGGCTGAGCTTTGAGTAAATTTGTCATTACTGATCTTAGTGAATGCACCTGATATCCATTGATCACTACCAATTTCATACCAAGCATCTCCATTGAAATCAACTACCTTGTCAAAGAATTTCCAACTAGTTCCATTGGCTAGTTTTCTTCCGGTAGCAACTTTATCATTCCCAAAGCCTTGCCATAAATCAATCCCACTATCAGGAGCATAGGCAATCGTAGCTGTTCCAGTATTTTCAATTTCGATACCATTGTACTTTGCTGCATCATCGCTGTTGATCCACATGTCCGTGGCAATCTGATACCATGTTTTACCATTAATATTATCAACTCGGTTGTACTTCCACATACTACCTTTAGCCAATTTGTTATCGGCCGCATTATATTTACCACTGTCGTAGTTGTAAACTAAAGCTCCATTACTCCCGACTTTGACAGTCCCAGTACTAGCTTGTCCGTGTTGTAATTCAACGTCACTTGCTTTGACGAATTCATTAGTTGCAACACGATAAACCGAACCAACACTATTTAAATCAACTCTTTGATCGGTAACCCAAGGCGTATTAGCTGCTAAAGCACGATTACTGATCAATTTTCCATCATTATTATATAAACGTGCCATATTTTTAGTTGTAACGATACCCTTAATACTGTCAGCTTCAACTGGCTTAATAATTGCCATCGCCCCTAAGATACTGGCACTAATTAAAAATGTCGTGATAATTTTTTTCTTCATAAACGTTTTACCCCTATAAAACAAATTATAAATGTCATCATTAGTTTAGTATTTTCCTGAATCGAGTACAACCAAAAATGAATTATTACCTTTTCACTTGGCTTTTTAATTAAATTAGTATAGTAATATGCCGTCCTCCATAGCAAAGAAAATTTGGCTGGAATGTAGTGGGCACGATTTTGAGCTTTTGCATAAATCAAGTGTGCAAAATCTCAAAACTCGGCCTTATTCTAAGCAACGAGTTGCTTAGAATAACTTCACTACTGAGCCAATTTTCTTTGCTATTCCGGACTAAACAGTGATTTTTAATTTTTATAGAATCAAACAAATAAGCATCTATTCAGATATAGTCGATTGACTATAACTAAATAGATGCTATTTTTTTAGTTTGAATTACTTGAAATAAATAATAAATGTCGTTATTCAGTCGGTAGTGGCAGCTTTGTGGATGCTCAGTACTGAAATTTCACTTAGCAATTTATTGCTTAGTGAAAGGCCAAGCTTTAAGACTGTTCCCGGTTCTGGAATTGGCTTAAAGTTGCGCCCAGTACGTTCCAGCATCCACAAAGCAGAACGGATGACGACAGCCAGCAGTACCATAATACTCTATATATTATTTTTCTCTTTTAATACGACTGATTACAAAGCCAAGTAACAAACCACATAACGCCGGTACTACCCAGCCCAAACTTAATTGCGACAATGGCAAATAATCATTCCAGACTAAAATCCGTTGAACCAAACCACTTTGCATAGCCTTAGGTAAAGCCGCAATTCCGGCAAAAAAGGCTGGTATCAAGGTAAACAATGTCGTAATACCAAACAACCATTTTGATTCCCCAATAATCGGATTTAATACCGAAATAATAATCAACACAATGGCCAGTGGATATAAAAACATCAATACTGGCGTCGAATAATTGATCAACTTCGTTAAACCAATATTAGCAACTAAAAATGACAAACCAATTGCAAAGGCTAAAACAGCCTGATAATTAAATTTAGGAAACATTTCCGTAGCCGTTTCACCAAAGGCTGAAGTTAAACCAATAGAAGTTTTTAAACAAGCAATGATGGCAATCAAAGCTAATAACAAACTTCCAAAGGAACCAAAATAGTAGTTGAACACTTGCGCCAAAGTTACTCCACCATTGGTTGCCAATGGAAATTTATTAACACTCATCGTTCCTATCAAAGCCAAAAAGGCATAAATGATACCCATCAAAACAACACTGATCAATCCAGATTTAATTGTATCTTTAGCAATTTGTTGGGGATGTTTTACTCCTAACGACTTGATCGTATCGATCACTACTACTCCAAATGCCAATGAAGCTAAAGCATCCATCGTATTATAACCTTCGGTAAAACCACTCAACACAGCATGATCAACATATTGACCTTGAGGAGCGACATTCAAACTTCCCATTGGTTTGATAAAAGCCGTTACCACTAAAATTCCCAATAAAATTAAGAAAATTGGCGTCAACCATTTTCCAACATAAGTCATCAATTTACTAGGTTTTCGTGCTAACCAAAAAGTTATACCAAAGAATAAAGCTGAAAAAATTAATAAAACGAAATTTTGATGATTTTTACCAATAAATGGTGCCAAACCTAATTGGAAAGAAATTGTTGCTAAGCGAGGAATAGCAAACAGTGGTCCCATCGTCAAATACAACAAAATCGTAAAAATATAAGCAAATGGCCGATTGACTTTTTCCGCCAAATCAAAAACACTATTGCTACCAGTCATTCCCATACTGGCAACTCCTAAAAGTGGCAACCCCACTCCGGTTATCAACAATCCAATAACAGCGCCAAAAACATTACTACCTGCTTGTTGTCCTAAAAATACTGGGAAAATTAAATTTCCGGCTCCAAAAAACAATCCAAATAACATTGAACCGATAAAAAATAAATTTCTCCAAGTTAACTTTTCATTCATATAGATTACTCTCTCAATTTAAAAATACATTTATTTATAATAAACGAATCCTGGCCTTAGGACAAGAAAAAGCCGAGATATTAGTCATCCCGACTTTTAATTAAACGCTATCAATTAAACTCCAATGAATCTTACCTTGATATTTACCAGCCATATTATCTTGATCATCATGCAATAAAATACCTTTGTCATTAGCCCAACTTCCACTAACGTCAGTTGTTTTAGAGTCAGACGACAAATCTTGGGCAATCAAAATATCTTGATTCAACATTGAAAAATCATTGCCATTCTTATCACGATAAAACATTGGTCCTATAACTTGAGAGGCATCATTCTCCAAAGTTAATTCAGTTCCATTGGCTGTCAAAGTCCACGGCGTATCAGAGCTAATTACTGAAACTTTCCAATGCCCTTTTCTCTTAACGTATCCATCCGGTGCCACTTTATTAATGTTCTTAAATGAATAATTTGGATCAACATCTAATTTTAATTGCTTACCTTCAACTTTAACCTGATAAGTAATTGATTGGCTGACACGATTCATACTGTCAATCGCATAAACTGTAATTTTATGAGTCCCCGTACCCAAATAGTCAGCACTAAATTGCGTAGAATTGGCTATATCATTAGCAATATCATAAGAAGTTTTCCCGTCCGCTGTTGAAATAGTTGTTTTGGTGGCTGTTTTATCATCTACTTTCGTATATAACGTAACACCCTTTGTATCAAAACTAGAACTGTTGAGATAGTTCATCGCTAAATTCAAATTAACCTGGTTATTTGATTCATTTCCCGTCTGAATCGTTCCTAAATCTAAATTATCATTCGTCGTTAATTGCAGACGATCATTAATAATAAACGATGGACTCATAATATCATCTAAGAAATGCAAACTTTGATACGATGCATGCTGACCTTTGACCGTTGTTGGCGTCGTCTGTGCGTCAGCAGTACCGAAGAGTTCAATTTTAATATTTTCATTCTCACTGTTTAAAGCATCTAAAGTTAATGCCACCTTATTATCGCTTGTCAAACTGGTTGCCGAAATTGGAACAGTTCTATTTTTTGATTCATCGGAAAAGCCAGAATAAATTATTTGTCCGATGTTGTTATCCTCATCCGGACTAAAATCGACGTTTGATGGCAAAGTAATATTCGTTGTGATATCACTTCCCGTTCCTTCAAAACCTGAAATGTAATTCAAATTATAATCTAAACGTAATTTATCTCCATTGGCCACGTTATAATCTGGATCCTTGGTGGCTGCTGTAATAGAAACTGGACGTTTATCCAAATCTTTAATTTCACGTCCTAAATTATCATCAGCATCATACTGCGATAAATCATAAAGTTTAGTAGTAGTTTCGATATTGGCAACATTAGGCATTTGTTGCATGATAACTGCAAACGTTGAAGGTGAAGAACTTTGTGAACCTGTAGAAGCTGTAAATCCCCAGCGAACTTTGGTATTTCCATCCCGCATAAATTTGCTAATATCAACTGTCACATTAGTCTTTTTATCATAATCAAGGTAACTTTTTAAAGTTCCATCGTAAGTTTTATCGTTAAAAATATACGACATTTTGGCTAAAGTCGATCCAGCTGCAGGTGGCGTATAGCTGAGTTTGAAGTGATGCCATGAGTTATACACATTCGTTGCTGAATCACTCGTATAACCAGTTAAGTACATACTATGAATTACGTCACGATGATTTAAACCATAATAGTAGTGATTCTTATATCCTGTAAAAATATTCCCCCAGTTATTATTTTTACCATAGTAAGTATTGCCGCTATCATTTGGATTAACGCCCATATTTGCACTAGTATTATTTTGATTTATTCCGACATTAGCCGGATAATCCCAAGCCATATGCTGGCCTTTTGCAATCTTTACGCCACTATAAGTCAAACCATCAAAATAATCATCATAGTTACTGCCAGAAGCTGCCGGACTGGAATTTTGCAAAGTATCAAATTCTAAGGCCCAGCTATTTTGAATCGCGCCAAGACTTGGATCAACAAAATTGCTTAACGTATTATCACTGGAACTGGCAACGCCCCAAACTCCTAAACCTTCACCAAAGGCTGTCTTGCCCTCGTTAGCTGAGGTCGCAATTGCCTGAGTTCCTCTAGTGTCATCCTGCAAGACAAATGCTAAACCATCGGGGAGACCCTTAGCTGTATCGTCACTAGATCCTGAATAAGCACTTTTATCACCCATATACAGCCAGGCAGAAATAACTTGAGGCTTACTGAGATCAAAATAATTATTAACACTAGAACTACCACCATCATCACTAGATACTTTACCCCAGAAAGAACTAGTCTGTTCTTGACCACCATCACTGCTTAATAATTGATAAATATCAGTCGAATTATCATAAGTAGTATTACCGGCTTCAAAGAGTTTAGCGCTATTAACCGTTCCATCCTTGTAAGTATCAGCCTTTGATACAAAATCCTTCATTGCAATTCCTGGGGGCGTAGTTTGATATACCTCTGATGTGGTGGGCGGTGTGGCAGCCGCTTTAGCCGTATTTATTGGCAATAAGCTTAAACAAATTGTAAAAGTAATAAATATATTAATAATTTTTAACAACTTATTTTGCATACGCAATTCCCCCTTCTCCTATTTAAGAATCACGTTTTTATTTAAAATAATCCCAATATTATTTATATTTATTATACATGTAAGCCTTGCCAATTAACATCCATAATTTATTATAAAATATATTAATAATTTGATATAAAAAAAGACATCCCTAATTGAAGGAATGTCTTAAGTAAAAATCAAATTAAGCTAAGTATGAATCTTCGACCCATTCGTTAGTAGCAACACGGTAGTATGTGTGACCATTGTATGACTTAGTTTGGTCAGTGTACCAAGGTGTGTTATTTGCCAAAGCACGGTTAGTGATCTTCTTAGCAGAACCATCGCTATTGAAAGCTACCAATGGAACGTAGCTACCATTAGTGTTATTTACACTAATAGTATTGCTGTTAGTTTGTGAACCACCATTTGTTTCAGCATTACCATCATATTGAGTCAAATTGTAAGTTTGAATCAAGTTATTCAATGATGAAGCATAGTTTGGAGCTGTTGCATATCTACCTTGTAGCCAAGCAGTAGCATCCTTATATGAACTAGTGTTTTCTTTCCAAGTACCACTGTAATAACTTGAATTCCATGAAACACCGTTACGAAGCTTGTTACCATTGTCAGCAAATGATTCGTAGTAACTTGGATACTTTCTGAAGTTAGCATTGATTGTATACCAACCTTGAGAAGCACTCCATTCTGATGTTGGCATTGTTACATAAGCACCATTGTAATCACCCTTAATACCAAAAAGGTTGTGACCTTGTGTAGCTAAAGTTGAAGTACCCCATGCACTTTCAAGAATAGCTTGAGCCAACATAACTGAAGTATAAACCCCATATTGTGAAGCTGCTTTTTGAGCCATTGGCACAGCAGTGTTTAAGAAAGCTTGTTGTTGTGCTTGTGTGATTCCTGAAGCGGCTTGAATAATTGCTGTAGTTTTTGAAGCATTTGTTGCGGATTCACTGGCTGCTTGAACAGTTGCAGAGTTAGCAACTGTTGTATCAGCTTTCTTTTCGTCTGATCCGGCAATGATATTAGTTTTATTATCTTCTGATTTATTATTAACTTGTTCAGTACCTGCTTGTGATGCGGCTTGGCTAGCATCCTCAGTTGTTGCAGCTGACACTACGGAAGGTGTAGCGGTTGCAGCTAATGTACCAAGTACTAAAGCACTTGTAAGTAGATTTTTTTTAGACATAGATTGGTTACCCCTTAATAAATAATCTAGTTATAGACTACTATTTAAAAAAAGCACTTTCAATAAAACTCGAGATTTGTAACAAGAATTAAACATTCGAAAATAAATTGTAATTTTTTGTTACTTGACTTTAAGAATTTCTTAAGAATCTAAAGATTTTCTATATTAAATTAAGGAACACCTGTGAAATACCATTAAAAATCCCCGAATAATTACAAAAATATTACGAATAATCGTTGATAAAATAATCGGTAGTTAGAATTATATTATTTTAAATTTTGAAGTAATAAATCTCAAAACACTACAGTCTCAAGCTTTATAAAGTACTTTTCTTCAACCTCCTTTATTGTGAATTTTTGTACTACCATTAAAATTTTACAATAAAAAAAACCGCCATTCAGCGATTTCCTATAATTTTGAACTTAACTTAACATCTGGATATTTGTTAGCAAACCAATTTTCCGCAAATTTATTTTCAAATAAGAACAATGGTTTATCATCTAAGTCTTTGACAAGCATATTTCTAGTTGATGACATAGCAGGATCTAATTGTTCTGGATCAATCCAACGAGCAATTCTTGAACCAATTGGTTTCATGACTACATCACAGTTATATTCGTTCTTCATTCTGAATTGGAAAACTTCAAATTGTAGTTGACCAACAGCACCCAAGATATAGTCGTTAGTTGTATATTTCTTATACAATTGAACGGCACCTTCTTGAACTAGCTGTTGCATACCCTTATGGAATGATTTTTGTTTCATAACGTTTTTAGCTTGAACTTCCATGAACATTTCAGGGGTAAATTGTGGCAAGTCCTCAAATTGAACTGATTTCTTACCTGTATAAATCGTATCGCCAATTTGGAAATTACCAGTATCGTAAAGTCCTACGATATCACCGGCAACAGCTGTCTTAACTGTTTCTCTTTGATCAGACATGAATTCGGTCGCATTGTTCAAACGCATGACTTTGCCCGTTCTTTGTAACTTAACATCCATTCCTCTAACGAACTCACCAGAACAAATTCTGACAAAAGCAATTCTATCACGGTGATTAGGGTTCATATTCGCTTGAATCTTGAAGACAAAACCAGAAAATTCTGGGTCATCAGGCTTAACTACTTCTTCACTGTCTTGTTCTTTGTGTTCGGCAGGAGCTGGAGCCAAATCCAAGAATGTATTCAAGAATGTCTCAACACCAAAGTTTGTCAAAGCAGAACCAAAGAAGACTGGGGTTTGATTACCAGCTTGAATCTTTTCAAGGTCAAATTGGTTTCCGGCTTCTTTGATCAAGTCAACTTCACCTTGAGCTTGTTCGTAAACGCCCTCTTCTTCAATTGGATTGTGTTCGACTAATTGCCCTTCATCATTCATTGGCAAGAAACGATCATCGCCATCTTTTCGATAAAGTTCCAAGCGGTTATTACGAATATCGATCAAACCTTTTAATTCCTTACCCATACCGATTGGCCAGTTCATTGCACAACCTTCGATATTTAGCAATTCTTCAAGTTCAGCAATCAAGTCTAGTGGGTCACGTCCATCACGATCAAGCTTATTCATGAAAGTAAAAATAGGAATACCACGTTTTTTAACAACCTTGAATAACTTCTTAGTTTGAGGCTCGATACCTTTAGCAGAATCGATAACCATGACAGCCGCATCGACCGCCATCAAAGTACGATAAGTATCTTCAGAGAAATCTTCGTGTCCTGGAGTATCCAAAATGTTGATATCCTTGTCACGATAGTGGAACTGCATAACAGAACTTGTAACAGAAATTCCACGTTTCTTTTCAATTTCCATCCAGTCACTAGTAGCAAATTGTCCAGATTTCTTAGCTTTAACTGTACCGGCAGAACGAATAACTCCACCAAAGTACAACATTTGTTCAGTAATAGTAGTCTTACCAGCATCCGGGTGAGAGATGATGGCAAAAGTTCTACGTTTATTTACTTCTTGTTCTAATTGTTTTTGATCCATTTTTTAAGAGCGTAAAAACAAATTTCTACGCATTTCCTTCCTATATATAAATTCATAATTGGATAAATCAGTAATTTATTTACAACATAATTTTCCTCGAAAAAAAAGAAATACACTAGTATTTCTCTTTATACATATTAGTAGTTACATTCTTTATTTTATCATCTGGAACCGTCACGATAACATTTTCAATTCGTGAACCATTTAATTCTCCAGATGTAATAGTTACTCCATCGTCCAAAGTATATGACTTAGGATGTTTGGCATCAGGAATTTCTCCAATTTGCATAATCAAATATCCAGCAATCGTATCGACATCATCAACTTGAATTTCTTCTTCAAAAAGTTCATCAAAGTCTTCCACTGTCATTAAACCAACGACAGAAAACTTGTTAGCACCCAATCTTTGGAAATTCTTAGTTACTGGATCGTATTCATCATCGATTTCCCCGACGATTTCTTCTAAGATATCTTCAATTGTTGCAAGCCCAACAATACCACCGTATTCATCAACAACCATTGAAATTTGCGTTTGCGTACTACGCATCTTTAATAATAAGGTATCAATATTAGTTGCTTCAGGAACAAACAATGGCTCTGTCATAATCGATTTCAAATTGATTTTCTCAAAACCAACTTCTCGTGACTTCTTCAATAAGTCCTTGATATGGATAATCCCAATGACATTATCCTTATCTCCGCCGTAAAGAGGAATTCGAGAATAAGGTTGATTCAAAATTGCATCGATATTTTCACTAACAGGATCATTGATATCAATCATAAAGGTATCGGTTCTTGGTACCATGATTTCTCGAGCTGTCTTATCTCCAAAGCGAATGATTCCTTGTAACATTTGATACTCATCCGAGTTGATTGTTCCACTATTACGAGATTTCCTCAAAGTTGCAATCATTTCATTTCTCGTAATAGGTTCATCCGCTTGGTCAAAGTCAATCGGTGTAATCTTAAGCAGTAGATTAATTGTTGCTTCCAATAACCAAACAAAAGGCTTCAAAATCAAACCGAAGAAACTAATCATTGGTTGGGTAAAACTAGCTACTTGATAAGGTCGTTGTAGCGCTATACGTTTAGGATATAATTCACCTAAAACTAAAGTAATAAAGGATAAAATCACCGTTATAACGATAACAGAAACCTCTTTACTCCCAGGAAAATCTCCAATCAAGACTTCCATTCTGGCACTCAAAGTCGTCGCTGCACTAGCTGATGATAAGAACCCAGCTAAAGTGATTGCCACTTGAATTGTCGACAAAAATTTATTCGGTTCATTGATCATATGTAAAATTTTCTTGGCCTTTTTACTGCCATCTTTTACTTTTCCCTCAACGGACGTTTTATTCACGGATACAATCGCCATCTCTCCTGCTGCAAAAAAAGCATTTAATAACGTCAAAACAATTATTAAAATCAGCTGCCCAGAAAGCGACGCTCCAGAAGAGTCACCACTCATTTAATTCGCACTCTCTTTCATATGTAAACTTAAATATAAACAAAACAATTATAACAGGTGTTATTGTATTCAACAATAATCCTTTTTAATGATAAAATAGGACTATCAGTATATAGGGAGTTTTCTAAAATGTCTAATAAAAAAATTGCGGTAATCTACTTATTCTTCTTTATAATCCCTTACATCCTTTGTTTGTCGATTATTGGCGTTTCTTATAATTCATTAGTTTTACACGCTTTAACTTGGAGAATCATCGTTGGTGGAATTGTTGGTGCCTTTGGTATGTTTGCGGTCAAAGTTATCGCCCAACGTCCCGTTTTGATCATGTATCGCAGTTCAACTCGCAAAATATTAAAAGAATTACTTTTCTTCTTCATTTTGGAAAGAAGTAAATTAGTTATCGGTGCTAATTTAGCCGTTGATTTTTGTTTATCGGTCATCAGTATTTATTTGGTAGCAACATTTTTACCATTAACTTTAATTCTTGGTCGAACCCTTGGTTGGTTAGTCTTAATCCTAGTCGTATCACTCACTTTGGCATCTTACCTTGAATTCGAATCACTTTCAATTTACTCAGAGAAAAAGAAATAATCCTTGACTTATCAATTTTTTAATTGTAAATTTGAGTCATCTTAATTGCAGGAGGAACTAGACATGTTGAATTTTAATCAAAAACAGGTTGAATCATGTTGTTGTGTAGTAATGAACGAACATTACTATACTTTTTCAGCATGTCTAATACCACTCAATTGATAATCAAGTAGTGCAAACTAAAACTATCAAGCGAAGTTGACATTAGTCGGCTTCGCTTTTTTTTGTTTTTCTACTTAGGAAGGAGTTACTTGTGGAACCTATTAAAATTGGAATTCTTAATTTAATGCAAAACAAACTTGAAACCATGCGTAATTTTCAAATAGCTCTAGGTGATAAAGTCGAAACAAAATTTTATTACTCAGCTACTCGTTACGTTGATCGTCAACTTGATTCAAGAATCATTGACAATATGCAGCCATTAGATTTAGGAGATATCAAAGACCTAGATGGTTTTATCATTACCGGCAGTCCAGTTGAGAAATTAGATTTTCCTCAAGTTTCGTACTTTGATGAAATCAATGATTTAATCGATTTGCTTGATCAATTAAATATTCCCCAGCTCTACGTCTGTTGGGGCGCCATGGCCGCCTTGAATAGATTGTATGATATCGATAAAAAAGTTTTACCGCACAAAACCTTTGGAGTTTTCCAAAATCAGATTTTAATTGACACTCCACTGCTTGATAACATCGGCGATAATTTTCCAGCACCGCATGCTCGCAATGCTGAAATGGATCACCAACAACTGATGGAAAATCCAGATTTAATGATTGATGCTGTCAGTGAAAATGGTTTGTTGACTTTGGTTGAATCAATTAAAAAACATCAAACGTTTATTTTCTCACATTTGGAATACCAAAAAGATGGACTAGATGATGAATTAAAACGTGAACAAAAAAGTCCTAAGATCAAACATCCAATGCCGGCTACGGGTTATTATTCACCACTAGACCAAAAGCCAGTATTCTCTTGGAAACAAACTCAACAGAACTTTTATAACAATTGGCTACAAACAGTCAAAGAACATAAATTAACTACTTGCTAAGGAGAAATTTATTATGACAAAAATTGCACAAAATATTACTGAACTTATTGGAAACACACCTATCGTAAAACTCAACAAAGTCGTCCCAGAAAATGCCGCCGACGTTTATGTTAAGTTGGAATTCTTCAATCCCGGTAGTTCAATCAAGGATAGAATTGCTTTATCAATGATCGAAGCTGCTGAAAAAGCTGGCAAGATCAAACCTGGTGATACTTTAGTTGAACCTACTTCTGGTAATACCGGAATCGGCTTGTCACTAGTTGCTGCTGCTAAAGGCTATCACTTGATTATTACCATGCCAGAAACTATGAGTATTGAGCGTCGTAAATTGATGCAAAGCTATGGTACTGAATTGATCTTGACACCTGGTTCAAAAGGTATGGGCGGTGCCATCAAGAAAGCTACTGATTTAGCCAACGAAAATGGCTACTTCATGCCAATGCAATTCCAAAACCCTGCTAATCCGGCCATCCATGAAGCTACAACGGGAAAAGAAATCGTTGAAGCTTTTGGTGACACTCCAGTTGATGGCTTCGTAGCCGGTGTTGGTACTGGTGGTACCCTCTCAGGTGTTAGTCACGCTTTAACTAAGGCATACCCTGATGTGAAAGTTTACGCCCTAGAAGCTGCCGAATCCCCTCTATTAAAAGAAGGAAAAACTGGTGCTCACAAAATTCAAGGTATTAGTGCCGGATTCATTCCTGACACTTTGGACAAGAACTCATATTCAGATATCGTCGAAGTAACTAGTGATCAGGCCATTAAGATGGCTCAAGAAGTAAGTCATAAAGAAGGATTCTTACCAGGTATCTCCGCTGGTGCTAATATCTTTGGCGCTATTGAGATTGCTAAGAAACTCGGCAAAGGTAAAACAGTCGTAACAGTTGCCCCAGATAATGGTGAAAGATACCTTTCAACCGATTTATTTAAGTTTTAGAGACATAATCTTTTTAACAAGCTTTATTTTATGCGAGAATAGTAAATGATGATTTTCTATATATAGGGGGATTTTTTAAAATGAAAAAGCGTATCGCTTTAATATTAACTACACTTGTGGCCTTGATTTTGGTCTTAACAGGTTGCTCAAGTAACAAAAATGCTAGTGACACTAAGACTAAAGGTACACTAACAATTGGTTTGGAAGGAACTTATGCTCCTTACTCATACCGTGAAAATGGTAAGCTTAAAGGATTTGAAGTTGACTATGGTAAAGCTGTTGCTAAGAAACTTGGTCTCAAAGCTAAGTTTGTTCCAACAAAATGGGATTCATTGATTGCTGGTTTGAATTCTAATACTTTCGATGTTGTTATCAACAATGTGGCTGAAAATGCTTCACGTAAGAAACAATATCTCTTCTCAACACCTTATGTCTACTCAAAATCCGTTGTTATTACTAAAGACGGCTCAGGTATCAACTCAGTTGATGACATCAAGGGTCAAAAGATTGCTGCCGGTACCGGTACAGATAACTACAACAACGCCAAGAAATTCGGTGCTGATATAGTTCCTTCAAGTGATTTCCAAACTTCAATGTCAATGATTGATCAAGGACGTGTAAAGGGTGCCTTTAACTCTAAGGAGGCCTTCTTAACATGGAAGAAAGATCACAAGAACACTGACCTTAAGTACATCACTATTCCAGAAAGCAAACTTAAATCTTCAAAAATTGCTCCAATCTTCAATAAGAAATCAACTAAATTAAGTAAAGATGTATCTAAAGCTACAAAAGAACTTTACAAAGATGGAACTATGAAGAAGCTTTCTATTAAGTACTTTGGTGAAGATATCACTAAAAAATAACCATTAAACCCAGGAGGATTTTTATTTCATGTGGCACATTATCATTACGTCATTACCGGAAATGCTTACCGCAATGTTGCAGTACACCATTCCGTTAGCTCTAGTTTCATTTTTCTTCGGATTGATTTTAGCCGTTTTAACAGCTTTGATTAAATTCATCCAACCTAGTGAAAACAAATTGATCAAATACCCTTGGCTAGTTCTAAGAGCTATCGCCAACTTCTACGTTTGGGTCTTTCGTTCAACTCCATTACTAGTTCAATTGTTCATTATTTTCTTCGGTCTACCTAGTGCCGGAATTCAATTATCACCCTTTATTGCAGCGGTAATTGGTTTCTCAATGAACACTGGTGCTTATGCTTCAGAAACAATTCGTTCAGCCTTGTTATCAGTTCCTCAAGATCAATGGGATGCTGCTTTTACACTGAACTTCACAACTAAGCAAACTTTGATGAAAATCGTTTTGCCTCAAGCTGTCAGAATTGCTTTACCACCACTTTCTAATTCATTCATTAGTTTGGTGAAGGATACGTCTTTGGCCAGTTCAATCACGATTTTGGAAATGTTCCAAGTCAGTCAACAAATTACTGCTAAAAACTACCAACCATTATTGATGTACACCTTGGCTGCTGCTCTTTATGCTGTGATCTGTACTTTGCTTACTTTCTTACAACACTATCTAGAACGCAGAACTTCAAAATATGTTAAAGGGAGTGAAGCTTAATGATTTCTGTTAAAAATATCGTTAAAAAATATGATGGCAAAGAAGTTTTAAAAGACTTGAGTGTCGACTTTCCATCTGGTAAAACTACAGTTATTTTAGGACCTTCTGGTTCAGGTAAATCTACTCTACTTCGTTCACTTGATTTACTCGTTCGTCCAGAAAGTGGAATTATAGATTTTGGTGATATCAAACTAGACTATTCCCAACCTGTTTCTAAGAAACTCAGTTTTGATATTCGTAAGAAAACTAGTATGGTTTTCCAAAACTGGAATCTCTTCCCTAATTTGACGGTTCTACAAAATATCACTACAGCACCAATTACCGTTTTGAAACAACCAAAGCAAGAAACTGAAGAAAAGGCTCGTAAATTACTAGAACAAGTTGGTTTAGGTGAATACGCTGATCGTTTCCCTAGTCAATTGTCTGGTGGTCAACAACAACGTATTTCTATCTGTCGTGCTTTAGCAATGAATCCGGAATACGTCTTGTTGGATGAGCCAACAAGTGCTTTGGATCCAGAGCTAGAGACACAGGTCCTTTTGATTCTAGAAGAATTAAGTAAAATGGGACAATCAATGATTATCGTGACCCACAATATGGAATTTGCTCGTTCAGTTGCGGACAAGATTGTCTTTGTTGAAAATGGTGACATCCTCTTCGATGACACTCCTGATAAGTTCTTTAATCATCCCACAACTAGGATTAAGGATTTCCTATCCGGTATTACTTTTAATGACGAAAAAACCACAAAATAAAACCTCAAAAAAATCCGTATCAACTATTTTTAGTTGGTACGGATTTTTTAGTTTACATTGATTGTTTCTAAATAAGTAAATTTCTTCGTCTCATCATCAAACGAAAACTTCAAAATTGCACAATTGCGCAGCTCAATATGATTTAACAACTCATCTAACGGTATCCAATTTTTCAAAAATAAGTAAATTGAAGCTCCATGGCCTACTACCAAAACACGCTGATGACCTTTTTGAATCATAATATTTGTTAATGTCTTTACCATTCGCTTTTGAACTGCATCAGCTGAATCGCCACCGTATTGAACATAACCATTACCGACAGAACCAAGTTTACTATCAAAAGGTGGATTCAAACGTTGACTTTCACCCTCTAAAAGTCCAAAATTCCATTCTTTTAATCCCTTTAAGCGTTGATAAGGTTGGTCAGTCACTAACTCCAAAGTATCACTTGCCCGTTCTTGAGTTGAAGTATAAGCATGATCAAAAATAATATTATTTTGCTGCAAATATTCATGAACTCTTTTGGCATCAGCGATGCCCTGTTGTGTCAGTGGTGAATCGCAAATTCCTTGATTCTTATGCAAAATATTAAAAAGCGTTTGACCATGTCTCATCAAATAAAGTATCTTAGTCATTCTTAATCGGCTTCTATCGTTTCTTCATATTTGAAAACACCATTGTCATAAGAAAACTTCATCGCTGAACAATTGGGGATATGAATCGTATGGTCTCTGGCCCATTTCAAGACGAATGAATGAATTGCACCACCATGACTAACGGCCAAAACATTATTGGCGTCAGGTTGTTCCATAATTTCAGTCAAAGTTTGATTTACGCGTTGTTGAACGTCATCAACCGATTCACCACCATATTGGACGAAGAAATCTCCATATGAACCAATTTTGGGATCCGGCTTAGGATTCAACCTTTCACTCTCACCCTCAAAAACGCCAAAATTCCACTCTTTAAGACCCTTTAAGCGTTGATATGGTTGGTTAGTAATCAATTCCAAAGTATCACTAGCACGTTCTTGAGTTGAAGAATATGCATGATCAAAAATAATGCCTTTGTCTTTAAACATTCGTCCAACTTTTTTGGCGTCGTCAATTCCTTGTTGTGTCAAAGGAGAATCACAGGCTCCTTGAATCTTATGCAATTGATTAAATAAGGTTTGTCCATGGCGCATTAAATAAAGTGTTTTAATCATTATCTTCCTCACTATCTAATTATTTTAAGAAAATTATTGGAAAAAATATCATCCCGAGTGGTTGTTGAAACTCTCATTTCATTAATAGCGTCAACAATTTGTTCAGTCGCTCCATTAGGCATCACTGCAAAAGGTGCATCTGTTCCAAATATCATATGTTCACTACCGAAAAAGTCAATTGCTAACTCTAAAGCTTTAGGATTACCCAAGATGGCTGTATCAACATAAAATTTCTTGAAATCACGATACTCTTGATCAGACATCGTATATTTGATTCTACCTGCAAAGAATGGCACCATTGCTCCGGCATGATGAATGATAATTTTTAATTTAGGATATTTTTCAAAATAACCGGCCTGAACGATTTGCATCATTGCTTGGGTCAATTCGTATTCCCAACTAAAAGTGATGTTATTATCTCTTTTATTATTATCAAAGACTGGATGTAAGAATATTGGTAAGTTGACTTTACTCATTTCAAGAAAAATTGGTTCATACTCTACACTAGCAATCGACTTATCTAATGCTTGCGTAAACAATTGAATTCCGACAAATTTATCATTAGATACCACTTGTTGCTCAATTATTTCAATTGCTTTAGGAATGTTATTCATCGGTACCATAGCAACTGCTCCAGCAAAAATATCTTCGTTTCCGTTTACCAAATTCAATAAAGTTGGGCGTGAATCCCATGAATTCATTCGTAGGAGGTAAGTCCCCTTTTTATCATTAATTATTTAGTTTTTGATATTGAACTTTTTATATCACAACCTTATCACAAGCTTTTTGAACACACGTTCGTATACAATGTATCTATAAAGATAAGGAGGTGAAATGATGAAGAACGAAATGGAATACATGATGAGTTTAAAAGTGAGAATCTATCCTAACAGACGGCAAGAAAAGATCTTCTTGAAAAACATCAATGCTTCTCGCTTTGTTTACAACAAATTAGTCGCCAACAGTTGGACCGACTCACCAATTTATAGTAATAAATTAGATAAGTTATATCCCATTCCAGAAAAATACTGGAAACACAATAAAAACGGTAAGTTACTTAAATCTAGTGCGGTCCGTCCAACAGGATTAGCTCGGATTACTAAAGATAAGTACCCATGGTTAGGTGACAAGGACATTGACAGCGACATGATCAATAATGCTTTAGTTAGTTATAAATCGGCATGGAATCTATTTCGCAAAGTACATAATTCTGGAACACCAAACTTTAAACGCAAGTCCAGTCCTAATCAAGGGTATAGAACGTCTAATCATTATAGTTCTGCCACTGTTAAGAAAAACGGTGGTTTTCCATCTTTATACAATGGATCAATAAAATTTTTAGATAACAAACACATTAGACTACCTAAAGTTGGTCGTATCAAAGTTAAACTGTCAAGACAGTTACCGACTAATCAATTAGTTAGAATAGCTACTGTTTCTATCAAGCATTTGCCAACTGGAGAATGGTTCGTTTCTTTTTTTGTTAAAAAGCGATGAACCATTTAAAGAAAAGTTACCTAAAACATATTCACAAGTTGGCTATGATCTAAACACTGAAAATTTTTTAACTGATAGTAACGGTAATATCATCGACAATCCTAGATTTTACCGTTCTGTTAAAGGTAGGCTAGCCAAAGAACAGCGTAAACTATCTCGAAGAGCTAGACGAGCTAAATCTGAAGGTAGAAAATTTTGGAAATCTAAGAACTATCAGAAACAACGAAGACTAGTAGCTAAACTTTACGCTAAGGTAAGAAATCAACGTAAAGATTTCCTTCATAAACTATCAACTACACTTATCAAAAACCACGATTTGATAGTTGGAGAGAATTTGAAGAGTAAAAATATGTTGAAAAATCATGCTTTAGCTATGTCCATCTCAGATGTTGGTTGGAGAACATTCATAGGTATGTTGGAATATAAAGCTCCGATGTATGGTCGTACCTTTGTTGAAGTCGATCCAGCTTATACTACACAACAATGCAATGAATGCAAGTTCAGAATGGGTACAAACAACACTCGTAAACTAACTCTCAAGGATAGAGAATGGACTTGTCCTAACTGCAATGCTCATCACATTAGAGACTGGAACGCTTCTAAAAATATCTTAGCTAAAGGTTTGATTGAATTAACTAAACCATTAACCGAAGATAGTCCAATATATAAATAAAAATAAGGGCGTTTGGCAACTCGCGTCCTAAGTTCTGGTAATTAGCGCATAAGACGTTATGATTCCGATTGCTTAACGGCATGAGATATTGTAATGCAATGCTTTATCTGAATAAGTTGTGACTAGTAATTAAGTAGTGATGAGCTATCTAGTGAAGTTCACAAGCCACTGACTTTAGTCAGTGGTAGTTGACCAATTCTTCATTAGCATCCCAACACAATTGGGCAGCCTTCTTACCATCAAAATAATCCTCAGGGTTCAAATTCACGTTTGAAATAATTTGTTTGACGTCTTTAGGGAAATCTTTACGACGAATGTTTAAATCGGTCAATGCCGGAATCTTCAAAAATTGATTTTTCTCAATAACATCTGGAAAATCACTTTTTATATTGTTCAATAAATCTGTTGGTAATACATGAGCAAAAGCATCAATTTTTATATCCATGCGGGTTTATCTCCATCAGTATTAGGTTTGTTCAAGCCAACACTTTCTCCAATATGAATTTGAGGATTATTGATCAATTTAATTACAAAATCTGCGATACTCTTACGAGAAACTTCCGTTCCTTTGAATGGTTCATTTTTTTGTGTTGTTTCATAATCAATTTCATCTTTGTTATCCATCCAAGCAGGACGAATCATGGTGTAATCCAAATCAGAATCTTCGATTAACTTGGCCGACTCTCTAAATCCAGGTAAAAAGCTAGCAATAGCAGTTTCATTCCATTCACCGAATTTACCAGGAACTTCATGATAAGCTCCTAATGAACTAATAAAGATCAAACGTTTTTGTTTAGCTTGATCCATAGCTTCAATAATGCTCTTAGTTTGGTCAGCTAAATCGACTCCACCGACATTTGAATAAACTAAGTCGACATCTTGCATTGCTTGAGCCAATTGTTCTGTATTTAAAACATCGCCTTCAATTAGTTCCACTCGTGGATTGTTTTGATATTGATTAAGACGAGTACTCTTTCTCAAAAATAATTTCAATTCAATATCAGAATTTTGTAATAATTCATCAGTAACGATCCGAGCTGTTTGTCCGTGAGCTCCTAAAATAATAATTTTAGTCATAGATTTCTCCTAACGTGTTAAATTATTTTCATTTTTAGTAAAAGCACCTACTAACTTATGTGGTAAATAAGGTGCTTCCATATAATCAATGTCATCTTGTGACAGCTTCAAATCAACGGCAGCAACTGAACTAGCCAAATGTTTAGTGTTAGTAGCACCGATAATTGGAGCAACGACCTGCTTCTTTTGCAACAACCAAGCTAAGGCAACTTGTGCCATAGTAGCATTTTCTCTATCAGCAACTTCTTTGACCCGCTTGATAATTTCTAAATCATTCTGTTCTGAAGCATCGTACTTACTTCTAGCAGCTGAATCCGTTTGTGAACGCTTAGTATCAGCATCCCAAGTTGGACGTGTTAAATGACCTGAAGCTAGTGGACTATAAGGCGTCACGGCAATATTTTCATCCTCACAAAGTGGCATCATTTCTCGCTCTTCTTCACGATACAAGAGGTTTAAATGATTTTGCATCGAAACAAACTCTGTCCAATTGTGTTCGCGAGCGATGGCTTGAGCTTTTTCAAATTGCCAAGAATACATAGCTGAAGCACCGATATATCTAGCTTTACCAGCTTTGACAACATCGTGAAGAGCTTCCATAGTTTCTTCGATTGGCGTGTTGTAATCCCAGCGATGAATGATATAAAGATCAACGTAATCCATATCTAATCGTTTTAAACTCGTGTCGATATTACTCAAAATACTCTTTCTTGAAAGTCCAACTTGATTAGGTTTGTCAGAATGCGAAAAGAAAACTTTTGTAGCAACAACTACTTCATCACGATTAGCATTTTTCTTCAAAGCTTTACCTAAGAATTCCTCACTATCGCCATATGAATAAATATTGGCCGTATCAAAGAAATTGATACCTAGGTCTAGAGCTTTTTGAACGACTTTTTCACTCTTATCGGCACCGACTGCCCAGGGAAACATTCCGGAATCGGGACGACCAAAACCCATTGTTCCCAAACAAATTCTTGAAACATCCAATCCTGTATTACCTAATTTTGTATACTTCAAAATATTTACTTCCTTTATTACATATTTTGTTCCCACACACGAGTTGTATTGACAGCTGTTTTATTACCCAACTCGTCTAATTTGGCAACTTCACTGATAGTCAATTTCACTTCACTAGCTTCTGCAGCATCTTCAATGTGTTTGACCTTCGTTGCGCCAATGATTGGAATAGTATTTTTAGCAACTGCCCAAGCAGTAGGAATTTGTGCCACATCAACGTTATGCTTTTGAGCAATTTCTCTCATACCATTGATTAAATTTTCTAGTTTATCTAATTTGTCGTTATAAACTTGAGCTCGTTCACTGCCTTCTGGGAATGGATGCTTGGTATCATATTTTCCTGATAGTGCACCTTGTTCCAAAACCATGTACGAGAAGAAACTAATGTCATTTTCCTTACAATAATCAATGATTCCTGATGTTTCTGAAGTTCTGTCCAAAATACTGAAGTGATTTTGAACGGCAGAAATTTTAAAACCAGCTTCATGCAAAATTTCATCAGCACGTTTGATTTCTTCTAAATTATGATTAGAAACACCGATATATTTAATTTTGCCTTCTTTGGCTAAAGGAATAATTTCTCTAGTCCACTTGTCGACATCGGCATCGTTGTGAATCCAATAAATATCAACAAAATTAGTATTCAAACGATTGGCACTGCCATCAAACATGTTTTCAACGGCTTTATCACTATCATCAGCGATCTGTGGAGTAAACTTCGTTGACAAAATCACCTTATCGCGATCAATTCCCTTAACGAATTTTCCTAAAATTGCTTCTGAATCACCATCGTTATATACAGCGGCAGTGTCCCAAAGGTTCAAGCCTAATTCCATTCCTTTATTAAAAATTGGTTCTAAGTCATTGGCAGTTAAACTATTACCAAAAACTTTGTTGGCAGATTTACTTTCACCCCAGGCCCAAGTTCCTAAGGCAATTTTGGGCATCTTTAAATCTTCTTGCATTAAATTCATTTATTATTTCTCCTGTGATTTTTTAATTTTATATCGTAAATAATCAATTCGTTCCAATTGCTTCTCTTGAAAATGAATCTGGTCGAGTTTGTTTTGACGCTTCTTAGTTAAAAGCTGAATTATCTCTTCGGAAGAATTCTTTGTTTCTAACAATAAACGCATGTACTTCTCAATCTCGTCATTTTTGAAACCCATATCGTGCAAAGCCATGATCGTACTTAAGCGTTCAATATCTTGATTATCATATTGCCACTCACCCATAACGAATTTCACAACATTACACAAACCCCAAGATTCATATTCATCAAGGATGCTAACTGGGATTCGATATTTTTGGCTAACTTCTTTTTTATTCATATTTGCTCTCTCAATAAAAAATGGCTGCTCCTTAACGGAACAACCATATTATGACGCCTATTCTTTGATATGTATAATGCTTATTTTTAATCATTAGAAATGTCTTGAAGGTATTTCTTAGTAAAATCAATGAATGTTGTAACTGTCCTAGAAGTAACTTCTTCTGACTTCCAAGCTAGAACTGAGTTGTACGACAATTCTGGTTTTAACGGTACAAAAGTTACATCATCATATTTTGCTTCAAGATTCAAACAAAGCGCAATTCCTAGGCCACGTTTAACCAAAATTGCTGAATTGTAAAGTAGATTATAAGTTGATAAATAACTAGTCGTCTGCTTATATTCTCCTAACCAATGATTGATTTCACTTTGCATTGCCTGACTTCTCGACATTATCAATTCTTGATTCTTTAAGTCCTTTGGTTCGACATAGTCATATCTGGCAAGTGATGAATCATTTCTAACTAAAATACCCCAATTTTCCTTTTGAATTAAACGAACAAAATCATATTTTCTGGTATCAACTGGTTCAATAAAAATTGCCATATCTAACAAGCCTTGTTCAATACCTAAAGTAATATCTTCTGCATTGCCACTTTGAATATTGAAGGTCACTAATGGATATTTCTTGTGAAAAGCGACGATAATATCGCCTAACTCATTCATACCTTGCAATTCTCCACTACCAATCGAAATTTCACCGCTCAATTCCGTTTGATCAGATGACAACTCACTTTTAATTTTGTCACTGAGTTGGCGCATTTCTTGAGCACGTCTTCTTAGCAATAGTCCATCTTCGGTCAAAGTGATTTGGTGACTGTGGCGAGTAAACAATTTGGTACCTAATTCCTCTTCTAGGTTAGCGATTTGTCGTGATAAAGTTGGTTGACTGATGTGTAAAAGATTGGCCGCTCTAGTAATATTTTCTTCACGAGCAACCATTAAAAAGTAATTCAAAACTCTTAACTCCATAATTATCTCCTTATACAAAAAAAGACTACCATTACGGCAGCCTAATCAGGATATAGCAATCCTAATGGTGTGACAGTTCCTTGTATCTTTGCATCCAAAGATCAACATAAGCCTGTGAAAATGGTCCTTTGCCTTTATCGATCCAATCAATTAAAACGTCGACATTATAATGTAAAATCGTATCTATTTCAGGTGGATAATTCCACATCTTACTGTGTGCGGCATATTCATCTACATCGAGTAATCTTTTCTCCCCATCTGGGAAAACCTTAACATCTAAATCGTAATCAATATATTTGATGGCCTCTTTGTCTAAAGCAAATGGGGTCGCTAGATTGCAGTAATAAGATACCCCACTATCTCTTATCATAGCGATAATATTGAACCAATATTTCCTATGAAAATAGACCAGTGCGGGCTCTCTTGTTACCCAACGACGTCCATCTGCTTCTGTGACAAGAGTGTTCTCATTACAACCAATAATTTCGTTTTCACTTGTCTTTAGCACCATTGTTTCACGCCAAGTACGATGTAAATGACCATCATGCTTATAACTCTGGATTGCTACGTAATCCCCTTCTCTAGGAATCTGCATAACTTACCAGCTTTCTCAAATCTAATTCTTATCCAAAAAAATTATAACAGAGCTGTGAAACGATTAAAAGATATCGTTATTAAATATAGTTTATTCTTAAGTTTGATTAGGGTTAAGATGCCGTCGTCCGTTCGGCACTGGAAAACGCTGGAACGCTGCCGACGCAACTTGAAGCCAATTCCAAGACCAAGAATTGTCTCCAAGATTGGTCTTGTCCTAAGCGATAAATCGCTAAGGACAATTTGGCGGCTGAGCATTTTCCAGTACCTCGCTCCCGACTAGATAGTTATTTCTATCTTTATATAAGCTACTTCAGAGAATTAATAGAAGTTATCATTGGAATCGCATTATATTGCTGTGTTTCTAGTAATATTTTCTTTTTTGTTAGTGTAAAAGAATAGAATTCAAAAAGCACGTGTCTGATCCTATCTAAATAAAAATTGAAATCTAGTCGGGAGCAAAAGCCCTGTGATGGCTCAGCCGCCAAATTCTACTTTAGCAACTTGTTGCTTAGTAGAAGACCCAGCTTTGAAACAATACGCCTTTGGTTCATGTATTGGTTCAAAGTGGTGTCGACATTCTCCAGCCAATCACAGGGCTTTTGCGGACGACGGCATATTTAACCTAGTCATCAGAATCTTCAGACAAAACTTTCTTTATCTCATCAAAGTGGAAACCTTTGGTCATTAAATACTTGATCAATTTTTCTGGTTTATCATATCTATGTTCAACTTTTTGGACCAACTTGCGTAATTTTTCTAACTCATCATCTTCATCTGGTTCTAACTCTAAATCTTTAAGAGCTTCTTCGATAATCTCGTTATTATAGCCTTTTTGATAGAGTCCTTGTTTAATCTTCGTCAGCATCTGTGAAAATGAAGCCCGCTTTTGTTTGCGAGCTTGTTTCTTAGCAAAATCAGTCGCATTCTCAATCAAAGTGTCTTCATCGATTTCAAACAATTTATCTTGAATTATGTTATCAGGTACACCTTTGTGGTGAAGTTTTTGTTCGATGATTTTAGGACCATTTGCAGTCGTCCGTAATTGTGTATTGATAAAACTTTTAGCGTAATTCCCATCATCTAAGTAATGCAGTTTTTCTAGTCTAGCTATGACATCATCAACGGCATCACGATGATATTCTTTTTTGTAGAGGTAATCTTTGATTTCTTTTTCTGTTCGCAACTGGTAGCTCAAATAATTGACCGCATCACCATAAGCTTTATTGACGTTTTCACGATCTTTGATTTCTTTGATTTGACCGTCAGTCAATTCGACCCCATTCATCAGGCGAAATTCAATCAAAGTCGTCTCTGCTACTGGAAACGCATACTGTCCATCAAGAAAGACATTATAGCGTCCTTTTCGTTTTTGTGCTTGAATCTTCGTTACTTTTGCCAATGTTTTTCTACCTCACCATGTTATACTCATTAGTAGTTTATCTCAAAATCATTCAAAGGAAAAATAATGCATACAAATAATATTACGCAAGAATTAAAAGTCGGTGATAGATTTCCATTAACTATCAAACGTATCGGAATCAATGGTGAAGGGATTGGTTTCTTCAAACACGTTATCGTCTTCGTTCCAAAAGCGGTGCCGGAAGATGTCATCGTCTGCGAAGTTACTGATGTTCACGAACGTTTCTTAAATGGTCGTATTCACAAAATTAGAAAAGCTTCTCACTTCAGAAATCCTGATACACCTAAATTGGCTGATGAAGTTGGTGGACTAGAATTTGCCCACATCAAATACAAAGAACAACTTCACTTCAAAGCCAACATTTTACGCGAATCACTCGACAAGTATAAGCCTTACGCTTATCAAAAATACATGATCAAACCAACTGCGGCCTCAGTTCAACAAGAAAAATACCGTAACAAAGCCCAATTTCCTATCCAAGAGATCGATGGTGAAATTCGTTGTGGTTTGTACAAAACTGGTACCCAAGAATTGGTTGATCTAGAAGAAATGCCAACTCAAATGGACTTAACTATGTCAGCGATGAGAAAAATCGTTCAAATGGTCAAAGACTTAGAAATTCCTGTTTTCAATCCGGAAACTAAATCTGGTATCTTGAGCATGATCGTTATTCGTGAATCAGTTGAATTTAACCAATTACAAGTTACTTTCATCACTCGCTCACCTAAGTTCATCAAAGAGCACCAATTGATTGAACGTATTCAAGAAGAAATTCCGGAAGTTAGTTCAATTTCTCAAAATATCAACAAAGAAGACAAAGCTGGCGTTTGGGGCGATGAAACTAAACTTTTATGGGGTGACAAATACTTACAAGAAGACATCAATGGTTACCTATTTAACTTCTCACCTAGAGCTTTCTTGCAGCTAAACTCACTTCAAACTGACCGACTTTACGATTTAGTCAACGAAGCCTTAGAACCTAATCAACGTGATGTCTTGTTAGATGCTTACTGTGGCGTTGGGACAATTGGTATCACAATGGCTAACAAGGTAAAACACGTCTACGGTATCGAAATCATCCCTGAAGCGATTGAAGATGCCAAAGAAAATGCTAAGTTAAATAAAGTCGACAACACTGACTATTACGTTGGTTCAGCTGATGAAATTTATCCAAAGCTTTTAAAAGAAGGCAAAGAAGTTAACGCTATTGTCGTCGATCCACCAAGAACTGGACTTGATAACAAACTATTAACAACTTTGACACGCAATCCCGTTAACAAACTAGTTTACGTATCATGTAACCCTTCAACTTTGGCAAAAGATCTAGTTCGTTTGTCCGATTCATATCGTGTAGTTTACTTACAACCAGTTGATATGTTCCCACAAACTCCTCATGTTGAAACAGTTGTTAAGCTAATTAGACGCTAACAAAAAAGCCCTTGAAGTGAACCCCATTAATTGGAGTTTATTTTAAGCAATAAGTCGGTCGGAAAGATTTCGGTATTCTACCGGGGTCTTTCCGGCCAATTTTGCTTTTATTCGTTTATTGTTGTAGTAGTAGATATATTTGGATATTTCCTCTTTCAAATGTTCATATGAACTGTACTCGTTGTTATGTACAGTTCCTACTTTTAAAATGTGAAAGAAACTTTCCATTATCGCATTATCCAAGCATGTTGCTTTGCGACTCATGCTTTGGATGATGCGATTTTTCTTTAGTCTAGATACATACTCATAGTTTTGATACTGAAATCCTTGATCAGAATGTATCGTCATTCGGTAAGGCAGTTCTGGTAATCTCTCAATCAACGCATCCAATGTATCTGTAACGAATTCGACGTTAGGATGAAGACTTATATTCCAACTGATGACCTCATCACTGTACATATCCATGAATGCCGTAAAATATGCTCTTTCTGATGTGGTCCCATTACCCCAGCGAAGTTCAGTAACATCGGTAGTGATCTTCTGAAAGGGTCTATCGGTAATAAACCTTCTGTTTAGTTTGTTCTTGGCTCTTTTGCCAACATTTCCTTTATAAGAATTATATTTTCTAGTTTTTCTATCAAAGGCATGACAAAGGAGTCCGTGTTTGTTCATTATTTTAAGAACTAATTTATGATTGGCCTTGATCCCACGGTTATGAAGTTCCATTGTTACACTGCGATATCCATAGTCTTTATACTCTGTACGAATTGATTTGATTTCAGACACTAGCTCTTCTGGATATGACTTGTAAGAATGGCTCTGTGAATAATGGTAACTACTACTGGACATGTTTACGACTTCTAATATGATTGCCAAGGGTTCGTTGAATTCTTGCCTTAACTCATTTATTATTTGTGCTTTTTCTTGATTTGAGAGTTTTTCTTCTTCTGAGTTAAGGCATGCAATTTTTCCAAGTAAGCTACCCGTATCTTAAGCCGACGATTCTCTTCTTCTAAATGTTTAAGTTCTTCTGCCGTACGTGGTTTTTTATCAGTCATTTTCCCAGACCGCCTATCATTTGGTTTTAGGCGACCCGATTCAAGATCTCGTTCCCATTGCCAGATTGTCGTAGGATTACGGATCTTATATCTTTTAGCAGTTACTGGATATGATGCTCTATGATCGACTCGCCAAGTTATTACTTTGATTTTAAACGAATAATCATAGAAAGTCTTTGAGTAATTGTTGGTGAGCCCTTCAACTCCAAATTCTTTGAACAAACGTACCCAATGATAAATAGTTGCGGAGCCTTTGATACCGTACTTTCTAGTGATAGACGTGTAGCTTTTACCTGAAAGATAATCAAGAACTACCTTAATTTTAATTTCTTTTGAAAACATAAAAAGAACCTCATAAGTTTGGATTACTCCAACTTATGGGGTTCAGTTCACCTGTGGAATTCAGTCCACAAGGCTTTTTTGCTGTGTTAAATAGTTGTCGCACCAGTAATCAACTTAACAGGCAAAACGTAATTTTTTTCCAACTGACAATCTGGATCATCAATGCGTTTCAACAATAAATCGATCATCATCGTTACGATATCAGTAATCGGCTGCATGATAGTTGTCAATTCGGGATGGTAGTTTTGGATGAAATTAGTCCCGTCATAACCAACTAAACGAATATCGGTTGGGATTTGTAAATTCAGCGCTTGAGCTTGTTGTTTAACTAACAAAGCTGTTAAGTCGTCGGTACAAAAAATACCGTCGATTTTTTTATTGGTCAATAATTCTTTGATTTTGAGACTTTTAATATTTGGCGATGAACTGAATGGCAATTCAATCAAATTGTAGGATAAATCATGCTTTTCCAAGACGTCTTTGAATCCAGTCAAACGAGAATTTGTTGGACTATTAGGACGATTAGAACCAGTGATGATTTGCGGATTTTTACTGCCACTACTGATCAACGATTGAGCAGCTAGTTGTCCACCCTGATAATTATCCGAACTGACAATAGGAACGTTGTCTGACAAGTAGCGGTCAAAGGAAATAATTGGTAGCCCGACCTTTTGGTATTCCTCAATTCCCAAATTGTGCGAACCGGCAATTATTCCGTCAACTCGATTTGCCATCAACATTCGCAAGTAATCTCTTTCCTTTCGAGCATCGTTTCCGGCGTTACAAAGAATCATTTTGAAACCTTTTTTGAACAGTTGGTCTTCAATCTCTTGCACCATTTGTCCAAAGAACGGATTGCTGACACCAGGTAAAATTACGCCAATCAATTGAGTTTTCTTACCTTTCAGTGAGCGAGCTAAACTATTGGGTTGATAATTGAGTTCTTGCATCGCTGAAAAAACTTTTGTCTTCGTTTTCTCTGATAAAGAACCATAATTGTTGATTACTCGTGAAACGGTCGTTGCTGATACCCCAGCTAGTCTTGCAATGTCATCTAGTGTCGCCATAATCTATCCTCTCAATAAATCTTCTTTAACCGCTGTTTTGTGATTGGTAAGTCAGATTCCACGAAGAATTTTTTTCCTTCTGGGAAAATTCTACCTGTGAAAACCAATTCGCCATTATTGACGTACAATTCAAAAACAGTATTATCCAAATACAAATCTACTTGTTTAATATCATTCATTACTTTAGCGCTTCTAGTTGTGCCAAAGTCAGTTGCAAAAGGAATTCCTGCTTTGGTGCGATTAACTAATATTTTACCATTAGGAGCATCGATAATTATTTTTATTTCCTCGTCCTTTTCAGTTGTGATAGCAATGATTCCCTCTAAACCACTGACTGTAGCTGAAATTTTTGTCTGAGGTGAAATTTCTTTTGAGTCGATAGTTGCTTCGACTAATTGATTGTTTTCCACTACTGGTTGTTGGTAAAGTCGTCCCCCCACAAGTTTTAGTTCTTTAACTAAGCTGTAACAATGTGCCCAGCCTTCGACATCGCTTGGATAAGTCGTATCAGGCAATCCAATCCAACTGATCGATAAAACCCGGCCGTCAGGAGCATTGAATGCTTGAGTTGCATAAATATCGAATCCTTCGTCTAAATTTTTGACAGTTGAAGGATTGATGAATTCAAATTTGTCCCAATCAAAACTTTCTCCGACCACATAGGCATTTGGATAAATGTTTTGATGCTTCAAAATGCCTTGGGAAATTCCTTGGGGACAAAAAATCAAAATTGGTTTATCATCGATGAAGACTAAATTCGGACATTCAATCATGTAACCCATTGGTTTATCAGTAAATTTCAATTCCGCCTTGTATGACCAAGGTCCCGTGACTTTTGGTGCTTGATAAACTAAGACGTGTCCAGTGTCATCTTTTTTTCTAGCACCTATCAAGCAATAATACTGGCCGTCGTGTTCAATAATTTGGGGGTCACGAAAATGATCAGTAAAACCTGATTTAACTTGATCAATTAATGGTGTAGCAATTTTTTGTAGCTGATTATTCCTATCTAACCAGGCACCATCTTGTTTAGGATGTCTGACCCAGTCTTTATCTCTGACATTTCCGGTATACATTAAGAATAATTTGTCATCAACAACGATACCTGAACCAGAATAAGCGCCGTGACTATCTTGAGCATCCCCAGGCAATAATATTGGCCCGTGATCTTGCCAATTTACCAAATCGTTAGAAGTTAAGTGGGTCCAATTTTTCAAACCATGCACTGGTCCGTAAGGAAATGATTGATAAAACAAATGCCATTGATTGTTAAAATAAGAAAAACCATTGGGGTCATTCATCAATCCGGTACTAGGTTGAATGTGATAACCCAAGCGCCAGTGAGAATTAGCAATATTATTTTTGATTTCAGCGATTTGTTTTGTAGACCAATCCTTATATGGTAAGTATCTTAATTTTGTCGTCCATTCTGTAATCATTGTTCTAACTCGACTTTCCTTGATTAGTTATCATTGTAACCGTTTTTATATAAAATTGTCAATCGTTTGACATTTAATGTAATGTTATTCCATTAAGCACTTTAAAAATCACTATTTATTGCATCAAAGTATTTTTGTTAAACGTTTGACATTTATGAAAAAGCATGTATTATTAAATTACAAAAAGCGCTTACATGAATTTTTAGGAGGAACGCATCATGAATCATGAACAAGTTGCTGATCGAGTAATCAAATACGTTGGCAAAGATAACTTAATTGCTGCCGCCCATTGTGCTACTCGATTGAGATTAGTAGTTAAAGATGTTAAAAAAATCGATCAAAAAGGTTTGGACAATGATGATGACGTAAAAGGTACTTTCAGTATCAATGGTCAATATCAAATCATTATCGGACCTGGGGATGTTGATAAGGTTTACGATTTCTTCATCAAAAAAACCGGCTTAAAAGAAGTCACACCTGACGACTTAAAGAATCTTGCCACTGACGGCAAAAAAGCTAACCCCGTAATGGCTTTAGTTAAACTTCTTTCTGATATTTTTGTACCATTGATTCCTGCTTTAGTCGCTGGTGGTCTATTGATGGCCTTGAACAATGTTTTGACCTCTCAAGACCTCTTTGGAGCTCAATCAGTTGTTCAAATGTACCCCGGCTTAAAAGGTGTTTCTGAACTGATCAACTTACTAGCTTCTGCACCATTTACTTTCATGCCAATTTTAATTGGATTCTCCGCTACGAAACGTTTTGGTGGTAATCCTTATCTTGGTGCCGCTATTGGTATGGCTATGGTTATGCCTAGTTTGGTTAGTGGTTATGACGTTGCCAACGTGATGGCTGCTGGCAAAATGACTTACTGGAATATCTTCGGTATGAACGTCGCTCAAGCTGGATATCAAGGACAAGTTTTACCTGTTCTAGCTGTTTCTTGGATCCTCGCTACCATTGAAAAATGGCTTCACAAACACATGCCCGCTACACCCGATTTTATTTTTACACCGTTAATTGCCGTTATCATCACTGGCTTGTTGACTTTCATCGGTGTCGGACCAATTATGAGAACATTATCCGATGCTTTAACTAATGGTATCGTTTGGATGTACAACACAACTGGCTTTATCGGTACGGCTATCTTTGGTACTTTTTACTCACCTATCGTAGTTACTGGATTGCACCAAAGTTTCCCTGCTATCGAAACTCAATTATTAACTAATATTGCCAAAACCGGTGGAGATTTCATCTTCCCAATCGCTTCAATGGCCAACGCCGCTCAAGGTGCCGCCTGTCTGGCTGTCTTCTTCATTTCTAAAAACGAAAAGCAAAAAGGACTTGCTTCTTCAGCTGGTGTTTCAGCTTTACTAGGAATTACTGAACCTGCAATCTTTGGTGTGAACTTGAGACTTCGTTACCCATTCTTCTGTGCCATGATTGCTTCAGGTATTTCTTCAATTATTATCGGTATTTTCCACGTTCTATCCAGTGCTTTAGGTGCTGCTGGAATCATCGGTTTCATCTCCCTACCACCTAAATCTTATCTACCATTCTTCATCAGTATCATTATCAGTATCGCCTTAGGATTCACTTTGACATATGTCTATGGTAAGAAATTCGACAAAGTAACGACTGCCGCCCCTATTTCTGAAGGTAAAGATATCGAAGTTGCTGACGAAATGATTGCTGCTCCCGTCAGTGGCGAATTGATCAACTTATCCGAAGTTAACGACCAAGTTTTTTCAGCTGAAATTATGGGTAAGGGTGCTGCTATCAAACCTAGTGATGGTAACGTTTATGCTGTAGCTGACGGAACTTTGACCGTTGCTTATGAAACTAAACACGCCTATGGAATTCAAACTGATGACGGTGCCGAAATTTTGATTCACTTAGGAATCGATACGGTTGATCTCAAAGGACAATACTTCAATTCCAATGTCACACAAGGACAACACGTCAACAAAGGTGATCTATTAGGAACTTTTGATCTACAAAAGATTCAAGCTGCCGGTTATGACACAACCGTTATGGTTGTTGTAACTAACAGTGCCACATATTCAGACGTTGACCGCTTGAACAAATCTGATGTCACTTCAGGTGATGACATCGTCGTTTTAACTAAACCAACACTTGAAGCAACTCCGGTTGCTACTGCTTAACCCTTCACAAATCAAATAAGCGCAAAAAAAGATGCCGATCTAATTTTCAGCATCTTTTTTAATTTTCCAAATTATGTCTAACATGATAAGCAAACTCATCACTGCGAGCAGTACTCAAAGTAAACTCAATAATGTGCTTTTGTTCGTCATAGGTTTTTCTTTCCAAATGCAAACACGGAGTTCCCGGTTTTAACTGCATAGACTCACAGTCACAATTACTGATAACATCGGCTGAGAAATACTCATCGGCGTAATCAATTTTTTCGTCAAATTCTTGTTCAAAGACGTCATACATCGAATCATTTTCTAGCATCTCTTTAGTCAAAGTTGGAAATAACTTTACTGGCAAGAAACTTCTCTCTAGCATCATCGGTTCATTATCAGCTAAACGCAAGCGCCTAACTTTAAACATTTTCTCGCCAATTTCCAAATTGAGATTTTTAGCAAAATAGGCATTAACATCTTTTTCTTCAAAACTAATAATTTTTGTACTAGGAGTTTTCCCTAACAAGCGCATTTGTTGTCCAAATTTATAACTACTACCGAGGTCACTTTGAAGATTGATTCGATTGACAAAAGTCCCCTCACCTTGAACGCGGCGGACTAAGCCAGTCGACTCCAAATCTAGCAACGCTAAGCGAACGGTATTACGTGAAACTTGATATTTATTTGCTAATTGTCTTTCAGAAAGTAATTTAGCATTAGCTGGTAATGTTTGAACATAACTAACCAATTGATCCAACAATTGTTCATGCAAAGTATTCATAAGCATTTTTCCTTTCTGACGCTAATTAAAGTGTATGGTCATACGAATACTTGTGCAAACAAAAGATACAATCAGTAACTGGACAAAACGTACAAAAAAAGATGAATCCACAATGGACTCACCTATGCTTTTGCCATGACAAACATATTTCCTTCGGGATCTTGGAAGTTAAAGGTCAAAACACCATTTACTTCACTGATTTCACTGGCACTCAAAATCTCCTCATGTAAGCGATAAAAATCTTCTGAGAAAAACATCAATGATGGCACAGTTTCAGGGATTTCTGGGGCATAAATGTGAATATAGTCTTTAGGAAAAATCGACAATTCCATTTCTGCAGAAACTTTAATGATGACATTTTGATAGCCACCATTCAAAGTTTGACGATCAGAGACTTCGCCACCAAACTCCATCGTCCAAAAATCAACACTCATATCAACATCATTGACATACAATACAACTCTAGTTTTCATTTATAAAATCCTTATCCCAGACAACGCCCATAGTCTTTTCACCTGTATGAACACTGATAGCTGGTCCTAAATGACTCTTGGAAACTCTAGCTTTAGGAAAATCTTCTTGAAAATCATTTGACCACTTATCTAGCATTTCACGATTGTTTGAATCGACAATCGTGATGTGTAAATTCCTATCTGGGTGTTCTTCTGTATATTTCTTAATTTCTGAAGCAATCATTCTATAAGCACGATGCATAGTTCTTTCTTTAGCAATCGCATAAATTTTACCATCTTTAAAGGTCAACAATGGTTTCACATTCAACAGACTACCGATGATAGCAGAGTGATTGCTCAATCGTCCAGTTCTACTCAAATGCTTCAAGTCATCAACTGCAAACAAGATATGCGTAGAAGCTCTCAAATCTTCTAATTTTTTGATGATTTCATCTGGTTCAACGCCTTGTTGTGCCAATAATCCTGCCATCATGACTAAATCAGCTTCTGCACCACTAGCTGCCATTGAATCGAACGGATAAACTTTAGCCTTGTCATAGCTCTTAACGAACATTCTCAAATTGTCCATAAAGGAAGTAATTCCTAATGACAAATGAATCGAAATAATCGTATCGTAGCCTTCATCAACTAGACGGTCATAGGCTTCTTGAATTTGTCCCATTGATACTTGAGAAGTTGTTGGCAATTCTTTTTCGTTACGTAAATAATCAAAGAATTCTTGATCGGTTAATTCTTCGGTTTCTTTGTACTGCTTGTTCCCCAAAATAACTGTAATTGGTAAAACAGTAATGTTATATTTTTTAATTTGTTCCGGTGTCAAATAAGACGCTGTATCAGTTACCACTGCCGTTTTCATTGGTTTCTTCCTCTTTTTTCCAGTATGGGCACTCATGCATATAATAATAACATTTTATAGGAATAATTAAATCTATACTACTTGTTTTAGTTGCTGGAAAGCGCTATCATTTTGTTAAGTAAATATTTAGTAAAAATGGAGAATGATTATGGATACGAAAGAAATTTTACAAGGCTATCAAGATATTTTTAACGAAACTGCTGAAAAACTCTTTTTCTCACCTGGTAGAATCAATCTAATCGGTGAACATACCGACTACAATGGGGGTAACGTTTTCCCTTGTGCTATCAGTTTGGGAACTTACGCTGCTTTTGGTAATCGAGATGATGAAACAATCCAAATGTATTCTGCTAACTTGCCAGACACTGGGATTATTTCCGTCACACTAGACGACTTAACTTATAAAAAAGAAGACAACTGGTCAAATTATCTTAAAGGGATGATTTACTTAATTCAACAAGCTGGTTATAAGATTGACCACGGCTTTAACATTTACGTTCATGGCAACTTACCCGATGGTGCTGGATTGTCATCTTCTGCTTCAATCGAATTACTAATGGGTAATATTTTAAATGACGTCTTCCAGCTTGGAATCGACCAAATTGATCTCGTAAAAATGGGCCAACAAAACGAAAATAAATACATCGGCGTCAACTCCGGAATCATGGACGAATTTGCCGTTGGTATGGGTAAAAAAGACCAAGCTATCTTACTCGATACTAATACAATGGAATATCACTATGCCCCAGTCGAACTCGGCGACCACGTGATTGTAATCATGAATACAAACAAGCAACGTGCTTTAGCTGATTCCAAGTACAACGAACGTCGTAGTCAATGTGAACAAGCTCTAGCTCTCCTTCAAACTAAATTAAATATCAAATCTCTGGGCGAATTATCAATCGACGAATTCGACCGCAATTCTTATTTAATCAACGATGATATTTTAATTCGTCGTGCTCGTCATGCAGTATTTGAAAATCAAAGAACTCTTAAAGCTATCAAATATCTAAAGGAAAACAACTTAACTGAATTTGGCAAACTCGTCAACGCTTCTCACATTTCACTCCACTATGATTATGAAGTAACTGGCGTTGAACTTGATACTTTAGTTGAAGCTGCTTGGCAACAAGATGGCGTTCTCGGTGCTCGAATGGTCGGAGCTGGATTCGGTGGTTGTGCGATTGCCTTCGTTCAGAAAGACCAAGTCGAATCATTTAAGAAAAATGTCGGCCAAATTTATCAAGAAAAGATTGGCTACAAAGCTGACTTTTACATTGCTGAAATTGCTGACGGACCAAGTGAAATCAAAATCTCTGAGGTGGAAAAATAATGTCCTGTGTTGACCAATTTGTCGATTTAATCGTTAATTCTGACAACGACTATCAAGAACTCGACAAAACTTATTTATATAATCGTATCTGTGCATTAGTTGGTGACGACAATCATCAAACCGATGATGATATAAAAACTGCTTTAATTAAAACAGCTATCAAAAATGGCAAAATTGAAGATAATCAAACTGCTAAGGAAATTCTCAATGATCAACTGATGGATTTCGTAACACCATTGCCTTCTAAAGTTAACGCTAAGTTTTGGAATCTTTATCAAAAAAGTCCCGAAACGGCTACTAATTATTTCTACAAATTAAGTCAAGACAATGACTACATCAAAGTCAAAGCGATTGCCAAAAATATTTCTTATCAAGTCAAAACTGATTATGGAAATCTGGAAATTACTATTAACTTATCTAAACCAGAAAAAGACCCCAAAGCTATCGCTCTAGCTGGCAAACAGAAACAAACTGGTTATCCTAAATGTCAACTATGTATGGAAAATGAAGGCTATTTAGGACGACTCGGATATCCAGCCAGAAGCAACCACCGTATCATTCGCTTTATCCTTGGTGGACAAACTTGGGGCTTCCAATATTCGCCTTACGCTTATTTCAACGAGCATGCTATCTTCTTAAATAAAGTTCATCAACCAATGATCATCAATCAACATACATTCAATAATTTGCTAGAAATCATTCGTATCTTCCCACAATACTTTGTCGGTAGTAACGCTGATTTACCAATCGTTGGTGGCTCAATGCTCAGTCATGACCACTATCAAGGCGGACGTCACCAATTTCCAATGATGAAAGCTAAAATTGATCGTGCTATTTCACTTCCAATAAAAGATGTTAAAGCTGGTATCGTCAAATGGCCTCTTTCAACAATTCGTTTAACTAGTGCTGACCCTGAACAATTGATTGCCGCTGCCACTTTGATTCACGAAAACTGGAAAAATTATTCTGATGAAACTGTTGACGTTAGAGCCTTTACTAAAGGAGTTCGTCATCACACTGTCACACCGATTGCTTACAAAAACGGCGAAAATTATGTTTTAGACATCGTCTTACGTGACAATCAAACTTCAAAAGAATTCCCTGACGGTATCTTTCATCCCCATCAAGATGTTCAACACATCAAAAAAGAAAATATCGGTTTAATTGAAGTTATGGGTCGGGCAATTTTACCAGCTCGCTTGAAAGATGAACTAAAAGAAGTTGAACGTTATTTACTCAAACAACCTAATCAAATGGCAGACTATCACAAGACTTGGGCTGATCAACTTCAGAAGAAATACGACTTCAATGAAGATAATGTATCAGAAATCGTCGACAAAGAAACTGGTTTAGTCTTTGGTCGTGTACTTGAAGATGCTGGAGTTTTCAAGTGGAACACTCAAGGTCAAAAGGCCTTCGATAAATTCATAGGAAGTCTTTCATAATGGCTACTTTACGAGATATTGCCAAAAAAGCTCACGTTTCTGCCGCTACAGTTTCACGAGTTTTAAACAACGATTTGACTTTATCAGTCACTGATCAAACACGGACTAATATTCTAAAAATTGCGACTGACTTAAACTATCAAAAAGCCAATCACAAGAATTCTCGTTTTCAAAAGCACATCGCCTTAGTTCAGTGGTATTCCGAATCAAAAGAACAAGATGACCTCTACTATATGACGATTCGTGAAGGTATCGAACAACAAGCTCCTAAATACGGCTTTGAAATATTAAGAATCTTTCACAATGACTTGGAACAAATTCCAAATGACATCGACGGAATCATTGCTATCGGAAAATTCAGTTCAGACCAAGTAATGACTATGAAACGAATCAGTTCCAATTTAGTCTTCATTGACGATGACCAATTTGCTAAGGGTTTTGATACAGTTTTACCTGATTTCAATTACGGTATTGAACAAGTTATTGACTACTTTGCTAGTCAAAATATTTCTGATATTGGTTTAATCTATGGCGAAGAAACTTCCACTGATGACAAACGAATCATCCCCGACTTTCGCTTCAATAGTTTTCAACAGGCTATGAACAAGCACAGTATTTTTAAAGCTGAACTTTGTTTCAAGGGTGATTTCACGAAGGAATCCGGTTATCAACAAATGAAACAAGCTATTAAAATGTTGCCCAATTTGCCAAAAGCCTTCTTCATTTCTAACGACCCAATGGCTAGTGGTGCCCTGAAGGCTCTGCAGGAAGAACAAATTTCTGTGCCTGACCAAGTTCAAATCTTTAGTTTCAATGACACTTCCATAGCTAGTCTCGTAAATCCTGAACTCAGCTCAGTCGCTGTGGCCACAATTCAAATGGGAGAGACAGCTGTCGATTCAATCCAAGATGTCTTAACTAACCCTCGACACGTTGCCAAAAAAGTCATTCTAGCTACAAAATTAGTCTTCCGCCAAAGTACCAACTAAGCAGTTTGATTGCTCCTAAAATACTTCTTCCTTACAATTAAAATAGAAATACTTTAAGGAAGTGATAACTATGATGGGATTTGCTAATTGTCGTGGTTTCGGTGGTGGTTTCATGGGTTCTGGATTTTGGTTCTATGGAATCATCATTCTATTAGTTGCTTTAGTTGTCTTGTACTTACTCAACAATAACCGCAATCATTCAAAAACTAGTGCCTTAGAAATTCTTGATCAAGAATACGCCAAAGGTAATGTTTCTGATGATGACTATCGCAAGAGAAAAGAAAATTTATTGAAATAATATAAAAGCAAAAAATAGCATCCATTCAAATATTGTCGTTTTGACTATTTTTGAATGGATGCTTATTTGTTTAGCCATAAAAATATAAAACTACTATCTAGTCCGGAATAGCAAAGAAAATTGGCTCAGTAGTGAAATTATTCTTAGCAACTTGTTGCTTAGAATAAGGCCGAGTTTTGAGATTTTGCGCACTTGGTTTATGCAAAAGCTCAAAATCGTGCCCACTACGTTCAAGCCAAATTTTCTTTGCTATGGAGGACGGAATGCTAAGATTAAAGTGTATCAAGGAGGCAAAATATGGGTTGGTTATGGACGCATTTAATTACTTGGATAGTCATGGCAATCATGATTCTTTTGGCATTATTTACTAATTCACACACAAAGATTTACGAAATGATCACGCGTGTTGGTTATATCGTTATCATCATTACCGGTATCAAATTAGCAATCAGAGCTTGGTCAGTTGAACCAATGCTATTGATTGTAAAAATAATTGTGGCATTAATATTTATTGCATTGGTTGAAATTGCTTTTGCTCAAAAAACTATCAATAAATCACTGATTTGGGCAGTCATTATATTTTGTATCGTCACTGCTTTAATCGGCTTTGCGCTTGCCGGATGGTATCCATTTGCTTAAAAAAGAACTATTAAATATATTCTCTCTAGGAGTTTAATATTTAATAGTTCTTTTTTAATTATTTTTTAAATAGGAAGTTGATCAATATTTTGTCGACTTGTTTATTCTCATGCAACTTGCTATGTGCTGCCATCTTACCGACGATTTTCTTTTCTTGATAAGACTTAGCACGTCCTGAAATTAAATACTTCAAAGACTTAGAAGAAGCATTGGTTACCGCCCCATCAGAATGAGTCCCGTCATCTTTATCACCATAAATATTTAATACTTTAATATTTTTAGGATAAGTCTTTCTCAAAGTTAATAATTCTTTATAGAAAGAATTCATTCGATCCGGCTTACCATTTTTATCAAGTGTTGTTTCATTAGGCTCATCATCCTCATCGATTATGCCATCAAAATGACCGGCAATATCGACGACTTTATTAATTTTAGGTAAGCCTTTCAAACCGGGATTGTCCAAAATATAGTAATTGATTGCCATATTTCCCATTGAATGTCCGACTAGATTAACTTTCTTACACTTGTAATCTTCCTGAACAACTTTGATAACATTTTTAGCCCACTGGCCTTGAGTGTGGTAATCGCCATTGCGACTGTTGTCAAAATTTACCTCAACGATAGGATTTTTAGCTTTTTTAGGAATTGAACCAATCATCTTAGCATAACCGTTAGGACTGACGTTAACACGCACAATAGTCTTCGTTACACCGGCTTTTTTAATAGCCCCAGTCATTTGTTCTTCAGCATGGTAACTGCTGGCATAGCCGTGAAAAAAGATGGTAGGAATCGATTCTTGGACGTACTTCTTTTTAGTAGCCGCTTGAGTCGAATTACTGAAGGTGAATATTCCACCAATCAGCAACAAAAAAACCATAATTATAGCAATATTTATTTTCTTTTTGCTCAAATTAAATCACTCCTAATCTATATCATCCCTATTGTACCCAGTTTTCATAATTTTGCTTAATCAAAAGAATCATTAAAAAAATTCCAATTTATCATTGACACTTTTTGGCATGTTAACTATTATGAATCTAATAAATTTAATAATGTTATTAATTTATTAGATAAAATTTAACAAAGGAGATATAAAATATGGCAAAAGCAGATGCAACAAAAATTGATTGGAACAATCTAGGTTTCAATTATATGGACTTACCTTACCGTTTTACTGCACATTGGAAAGACGGCGCATGGCAAGATGCTGGACTAACAGAAGATAGTACACTTCACATTAGTGAGGCTTCCCCAGTCTTGCACTACGGTCAAGCAGCTTTTGAAGGTATGAAAGCTTATCGTACTCCAGATGGCAAAATTCAATTGTTCAGACCCGACCGCAATGCTAAACGTTTAAAGGACTCATGTGAACGACTCTTGATGCCTGTTTTCCCAGAAGACAAATTCGTAGAAGCAGTAAAATCAGTTGTAAAAGCTAATGCTGACTTCGTACCACCTTATGGCAATGGTGCCACACTTTATATTCGTCCTTTGATTATCGGTACTGGTGAACAAATCGGTGTCCACGCTGCCCCAGAATACATCTTTACCATCTTCGCAATGCCAGTTGGTAATTACTTCAAGGGTGGACTTACACCAGTTAACTTCACTACTTCACAATACGACCGTGCTGCTCATAAAGGTACTGGTCAAAGTAAAGTTGGTGGTAACTATGCCGCTAGTCTTTATCCTGGTGCTAAAGCTCACGATAATGGCTTTGCCGATTGTGTTTACTTGGATCCAATCGAACATAAGAAGATTGAAGAAGTTGGATCAGCTAACTTCTTTGGTATTACTAAGGACAATGTCTTTGTAACACCTAAATCACCTTCTATTCTTCCAAGCATCACTAAATACTCACTACTTTGGTTAGCTAAGAACCGTTTGGGACTTGGCGCTGAAGAAGGCGACGTATATATTGATCAACTAGACAGATTTGCTGAAGCCGGTGCTTGTGGTACTGCCGCTGTTATCTCACCTATTGGTGGTTTGGAACACAACGGCAACCTTCACGTCTTCTACAGTGAAACTGAAGTTGGTCCTGTAACTAAGAAATTGTATGATACATTAACTGGAATTCAATTCGGTACTGTTGAAGCACCTGAAGGTTGGGTTCAAGTAGTAGAATAATAACTAATCAAAAAGGCCGCAGATTAATGTCTGCGACCTTTTTTCATATATTGTTAAGAAAAGTGAGGTAGTAGGATTCAAAACCACAGCCCTCAAATCCGAGCCCGTCCCCCTGGTGGAAACTAAAACAAATCGGATTCTTGTGCTTTTGAATCTCACAGGTAAATTGTATATACAAATTAACTATTTAAAACTTCTATTTTAATAAAACTTTCTATTAAATATTGGAATATTTTATTTTATAAAAAATGGTATATTGCGTATGTTTCGCTATTAAACAATGTATTTCAAATAGCAGATGAAATTTAGTCGGTAACAAAAGTCTTGTGATGGCTCAGCCGGCAAATTATTCTTAGCGATTTATCGCTTAGAATAAGACCCAGCTTGAAGACTTCGCCCGGTCTTGGGCTTAGCAAAGGCTCCAAGTGGCGTCGCCAGCGTTCCAGCCAATCACAAGACTTTTGTGGACGACGGCATATTTTTACCAAACTAAATATCTTTTATCCATTTATACATGCTAAAATATTACAGAACAAATAAAAGAAAGAAGGATTTAATAATAATGAAAATCTATTTTGCCAACGGATTGTTTGCTTTAGCTGACCGTATGTTTAACGAATATGTGGTTGAGAAAATCAGAAAGATGGACGGTAACATTGAGGTCTATCTTCCTCAAGAAAATGGCGACATTAATGACAAAATGAATTACGCTGATTCAATTAAAATTGCTCAAGAAGACAATAAAGAACTTCTTTCTTCTGATTTAGTAGTAGCTATCCTAGATGGTGACACAATGGACGATGGTGTAGCTTCTGAAATTGGTCTGGCCTTCGGTAAAGAAATACCTGTTATTGGCGTTTATACTGACCTACGTCAACACGGTTTCGAAAACCCTGAAAAGCTTGAGGCTGTTAAGACTATCGGAGAAAATCCTTTTGCTTATATCAACAATTACACAATCGGTTTGATCAAAATGAATGGTATGATGGTCAACAACATTGACGACATGCTTGAAGGAATTAAAAAATATTCAGAAAAATAATTAGTGTTTTTTGACTATTTTGTATTTCAATACGATTACGTACCTTTTACAGTTCAGTTATAACTAATTTACAGTTGGGTTATATTCAACATTTCTTGGTCTAGACGTTATATGATTATTTCCGTTGAGAAAAATTAATAAAAACAAATACAAGTTTTTATAATTCGGGGGAATCATTTTATAATGAAGATCAAAAAAATTGCAGCATCCATACTAACAGTTACAACACTTGCATTAATGGGAATCAGTACACAAACACAAACTGTTAATGCTGCAGTTGCATCAATCGATACTAGTAGTGTTATATATATTACAAATAACAATGGGGCACAACTTTACTCATTGTCAAATGATACAATGTCCACAACAAGTCGTAGCCTAGCTAACAAGTCAGCTTGGATTACAAACAAAATTACTAACGTTAATGGCGTAACATATTACCAAGTAGCCACAAACACATGGGTTGCAGCTACTGACCTATCTACTGAAGCTCCAGCAGTTTCTTTAGACAAAGATATGTACGTTAAGAATAATGGTGGTGTAAACCTCTATGATGCACCAAATGGTAACTATGTTGGCTCAGTAAATGGTGGCTCTACAGTCCACGTTTACGAAAGCAAAACTGATGCCAACGGTACTACTTGGTATGATGTTGGTAAAAGTCGTTGGATCAATGGTGAATACCTTTCAAACGACAACGTTAAACAAACTTTGACAATGTCTGCCACAGCTTACGATCCTGTTGTTTTAGGTTCAAACATGGGTTACAGCGGTGTTGCTGCCAACCTTTCAAAATTCCCTAAGGGTACACACTTAAGAATTACTGACGGTAGTGGTAATACTTATGACCGTGTTGTTAATGATACAGGACTATTCGCTTACAGCAATCCTAACCAATTAGACATCGCAATGCCTAATTCACAAGCATTACAATTTGGTCGTCAAAACGTTACTGTTCAAGTAATTGGCTAAAATTAAATAGACAAATAAAAAAGATTGAATCTGTGAGGGGTTCAATCTTTTTTTGTATGTTCAGTTTTTTCTTCAAAATCAAAAATATAGTGGAATAGAAATAACATCCCTATAACAAAAGCAATTATTGCAATAACTAACGGTGCAGTAATCATTATGCAAAGATCAATGATAACCAGGATCAATTGTAATAGCTTTTTCATGGCTACTCGCCTCTTTTAATATTTACCACATTTTACGGCGAGTTCTAGCTTTGACCAATGATTATTGCTTGAGATTGCTGATTTGTATATTTAAGCATAAAAAAAGAACTCCCACACTCTGGGAGTCCTCAGTTAGATATAAGTGGCAAGATGAAATTTACTGTAGTTTCATCAACTTTAAAACTTAAACATTGAATCTAAATTCTAAATCTTACTACTTGCAACATATCTTACTTTATTAACACATGTATATTGTTCAACTAATGGATCCTAATGCAACATGTATTGAGTTTGCGCGACTACTTTTTAGGTCGATCTTATGTTAACTTTTGGCACTAGTCCCAAAAATGTCGTTGAACTGTACTGACTCTAACTTTCATTTGCTTTGTACTAATCTTACCAAACTTCAGAGATAAAACTTTCTTAATCAAAATCATTCAGGGCTACAGTTCCTGACACTTCATCTTTACCACATCTATAATATAGCACCTTCCGTAACCGTTTACAACTTTGACGCTGTAGACAGTACGGATTTTTTTTGACAATAAAAAAGGACTTCCGTGAGTTGGAAGTCCCTAGTTAGATATAAGTGGTAAGATGAAATTTACTGCAGTTTCATCAACGTTAAATGAATCTTACTACCTGAAACATATCTTACTATATATGAATATGTACTACTTATGTTAGTTCAACTATAGGATCCTAGCAAACTATGTATTGAGCTTGCGCGACTACTACTAATTAGGTCGATCTTATGTTAACTTTTTTCGCTAGTTCCTAAAATGCCGTTGAACTGTACTACCTTAATTTTTATTTGTTCTAGACTAATCCTACCATCTCCTGGAAAACGATAACATTTTCTGAATCAAAATCTTTTTAGGGCTACAGTTCTTGACACTTCATCTTTACCACGTCTTTAATATAACATCTTAAGAAAGCGTTTACAATATTTTATTTTAACTTTTTATAAATACGTTCATTTTCTTTGATCTCACTCAAATAGAATTTGTCACTAATAGTTGTTGGATCAACGATTGTGTCATTTTTATATTCAATTTGATAAATTTTTTCGTACTCATCGATGCTGATTTTTTGACGATTATTTAGCATATCTACTAGAGCTTGCTTGTTGATAACTTGTTCAAAATCTGGTTGAATTTTGGCACTGAACAATTCACCAACGGCCCCTGAACCGTAGCTAAACATCAAGACGTTTTCATCAGCTTGAGCACCATTAACTAAATATGACAATAAGCCTAGATAAAGTGAACCTGTATAAAGATTACCAACATCTCGACTGAATTTAATACTATTTTGATAGTGGTCTGTCAATTCAGCATATTTCTCATCGGAAACCTTCCCTTCTAGAGTTCGCAAAGCTTTAGTTCCCATCTTTGTATAAGGGATGTGGAAAAGCATCGTAGAAAAGTCATCTGCTGTCACAGAATATTTATTTTGGAATTTAGTCCATAAAGTTTCAAAGAAATTAACGTAAATTTCATTAGAGAATTTTCCTCTAGCAAAAGCTGTCTTTGAGAATGTTGGACGCCAGAAATCACCGACATTCTTCGTCATGTAAACTGATTCGTGATTTAATTTCAAAACTCGTGGGTTTTGGCTGATCAACATAGCAACTGATCCAGCACCTTGAGTGACTTCTCCAGGTGTCTTGATACCGTAGCGGGCAATATCAGTTGCGATGACTAAAACCTTTTTATCAGGATTTAAACTGACAAAATCATAAGCAGTTTGTAATCCAGCGGTAGCTCCATAACAAGCTTGCTTGATTTCATATGCACGAATATCTTCTGGCAAATCTAACAAATCCATCAAAAAGGCGGCAGTTGACTTAGATTCATCGACACTGCTTTCAGTTCCGACAATCATCATCCCTAAATTCTTCTTATCGTCATCTGTCAAAATACTGTCAGCTGAACTAGCAGCCATTGTTACAGCGTCTTGATGAGGCAATGGAACAGCTTGTTTATCTTGACCGATTCCAATCGTAAATTTATTAGGATCAACGTCTCTTCTCTTAGCTAATTCAACAATATCAATATAATCCTTTGGTACATAAAAGCCTATTTTATCAATACCTATATCCATTATTTTTCTCTCAACTCTTTCAAAATATTTTCAGCATTCTTGATTGTATAATCTTTAGTTTGATTCAATTTTTCAGCAACTAAGTGAATTTCAGAACCGATTGCTCCAGCAGAAACTGCTAAGGACTTACTCTGTAACCCCATGTGACCAGCTTGAATACCAGTTGTAACTAAAGCTCTGATAGCTGATAAATTATTAGCCAAGCCAACCGCACCAACAACTGATTGCAATTCCTGACTATTTTCAATTTTCATAATTGCTAAACTTAATTGAGCCATTGGCAACGCTCTAATAGCACCACCAACGCTACCTAGTTCAATTGGCATCTTCAAAGTTCCAACCAATTGATTATCTTCAATGTGCCACTCGCTGAATGGCTGATACTGTCCTGATTCAAAAGCAAAACTATGAGCAGCTGCCTCTTGAGCTCGGAAATCATTTCCTGTAGCTAATAAGACTGCATCGATTCCATTCATGATACCTTTATTGTGCGTAATTGCACGTTTAATCGACTTTTGAGCAAAGTTGGATAATTGGACGATTCTATTGGCAACTTGCTCACCAGCCATGTTTTTCGTCCCTAATTGAGCAAAATCAACTCTTGCTTCAACGGTAATGACCTGACCTTGACCACTGTTGGACAAAATACTACACAAAACGTCATCATTAGTTAATTCAACAATTTTGTGAGCCGTTTTTTCTAAAATTGTGTTGACCATATTGGCACCCATTGCATCAACAGTATCAATCCCTAATTCAATTTCAGTAAACTCGTCATAGCGATTGAATTTCAACGACACAACGCCACCACCACGTTTAAGTAAACTTGGATGGGCATTTTGAGCGAAACTAAAAATTTCTGAATTGTTTTGTTCTAATTGTTCAAAATCAACATCAGTAATTTTTTCCAAAACAATCTGGCCATAAACGATACGTTTAGATGGGAAAGCTTTGAAACCACCGCTATTCTTGATTCTTTTAGCACCATTTGAAGCCGCGGCCACAACTGATGGTTCTTCAATCGTCATCGGTACTATATAGTCTTTGCCATTAACTAAGAAGTCAGTGGCAAAACCATAAGGCAAACTAAAACTGCCGATTTGGTTTTCACTCAAACTATCAGCTAAATCTTTTGAAATAGTTTGACGTTTCAGCAATGAATCAGCCTGTCGTTGATTAATATACTCATTTTCAAGCAAGTATTTAATTCTTTGTTCAAGAGTTAACTCATAGATTTTCATTAAGTTCGACACCCATAGCCATGCCCATGCCACCACCAATGCAAAGTGATGCTAAACCGGTTGTCTTATTTTCTTGTTGTAATGAGTTGATCAAAGTAGCAATCATTCTCGTTCCGGTTGCTCCAAGTGGATGACCTAAGGCAATTGCCCCTCCGTAAATATTTAATTTATCATTTGGAATCTCTAAGTCGCGACCGACAGCAACTGCTTGAGCTGCAAAAGCTTCATTAACTTCAAATAAGTCGTAATCAGCTAAGTCAGTTTGATAACGCTTGAAATACTTTTTGATTGCATAATAAGGTGCATAGCCCATATAGTTAGGGTCAATTCCAACTTCTGTGTAACCAGTGATTTGAGCTACATAGTCTAGACCTAATTCTTTAGCACGACTAGCTCTCATCAAAATCAAAGCAGCTGCACCATCATTGATTGGTGAAGAATTGCCAGCTGTAACAGTTCCCTTCTTATCGAAAACTGTTCTCAAATTGCCCATTTGTTCCAAAGTCGTAGTTGGACGAATTGATTGATCCGTAGTGATTTCTTCGCCGTTGACTTCGATTGGAATAATTTCTCGTGCTAATTTATCTTCTGCTTTATGAGCCTTTTGGTGTGATTGGAAAGCAAATTCATCTTGTTGCTCTCTAGTAATGTGGAATTTTTTAGCGACATTTTCAGCCGTCAAACCCATTGGCAAGTGACTGAAAGCATCATTCAAACCATCGTTGAACAAAGCATCTGACAATTTAGGGGAAACTTCCATCTTGCCAGTTCTTGGTGCGTAGAATGGAGCATTTGACATGCTTTCAACTCCACCACTGACGACAATATCAGCGTTACCCATTGTAATAGCTGAAATTCCTTCATAAATGGCTTTCATCCCTGAGCCACAAACTTGATTGATTGTCATGGCTGTAGCATCAACACGTCCGCCAGCATTTAATTCAATTTGTCTGGCTGTATTTTGTCCCATACCAGTCTGATAAACATTTCCAAAAATAAATTGATCAACTAATTTGGGGTCGAGATGATTCTTTTTTAACAACTTAGAAACTAGTTGTGTTCCTAATTGAACTGCTGTCAAATCAGCAAATTGACCTCTGAATTTACCGATGGCAGTTCTCTTTGCGTCTATAATTACTATTGGATCCATATTTCATGTCCCTTCAAACTTGGTAAAATATCCTTAAGCCTTAATAATAATTTAATTAAGCGAGAAAAACAAATAAAAGTGGTGGAAATTTCTTATGCGTACTATTGATTTAATCTTATTGTTAAATGATTTCAAAAAAAATAATCGAATCTTCGTGGAAACTGCGGATAAAAATTTACCCGTTGTTGACATTGAAATCATCGATGATGAAGTGATTTTAAAGACGGCTACTAATTTGCACGGCCTTAAAAATTGGGAATTCTTAGTTCTCCTCAATAAAAAGGAATACTATGAAATGCCTGTTTTCTTCAACAATAAAAACAGCCATCAACAACTCTTTGGTTTCAGAGTTGCTAATGACTGTTTATTACTCGGTTAATTATTTTGAAGATTTCTTAGTTGCAGTTTTTTCTTCGGCTTGAAGTTTCTTAGCAAGGTTAAGAATGTATGGCTTCAATTCACCTTCAACTTCGGGATGAGTGAGTCCATATTCGATATTAGTCTTAACGTAACCAAACTTGTTACCGACATCGAATCTTTCACCCTTAAATTCATGGGCGAAGACACGTTGAGTTTTATTCATACGGTCAATAGCATCTGTTAATTGAATTTCGTTACCAGCACCTGGTTTTTGAGTTGCTAGTAGATCGAAAATTTCTGGAGTTAACAAATAACGACCAATAATAGCTAAATTACTTGGAGCATCTTCAATTTTTGGCTTTTCAACGAACTTCTTAACGTTGAACAAACCGGGTTCATTTTCACCTTCAGGATCAATAACACCGTATTTTGAAACATCCTTTTCTGGGACTCTCATAACGGCAATCGTTGAAGCATGAGTCTTTTCATAGTCTTCAATTAATTGTTTTGTCAAAGGAACCTTATCCTTCATCAAATCGTCACCTAACATAACCACGAAAGGTTCATCGGCGATAAATGATCTAGCTTGAGCAACAGCATCACCTAAACCATTTGGATGAGCTTGACGACTGTAATACAAGTTAACACCAAGGTTAGTTGTATCTTGAACTACCTTCAATAATTCTGTTTTATTCTTAGATTCAAGGTTTTGTTCCAATTCTGGTACAGAATCAAAGTGATCTTCAATAGAACGCTTGTTTTTACCAGTAATAATTAAAATATCCTCAATCCCTGAAGCCTTAGCCTCTTCAACGATAAATTGAATTGTTGGCTTATCAACGATTGGTAACATTTCCTTAGCCAAAGCCTTAGTTGCTGGTAGGAATCTTGTTCCTAATCCTGCGGCTGGGATAATTGCTTTTCTGACTTTCATTAATTATTCTCCTTTTCATGCGACTGCAAATAACTAGTTAATCGACCAGTACTTTTCCTTAAATATGGACCACCGAGTGACTCGGCGAAAGCAACGTTAATTGCATTTCCAAATAAAAAGATTGTCACTGACATATTCACCCACAACAAAAACACAATAATAGCACCAATTGCACCATAGTTGTCCCAGGCTGACCCAAAGTATTTCAAATAATATGAGAACAATTGAGACAAACCTAAAAGGCCAATACTAGTAATGATGGTACCAGTTATTATGTAATAAAATTTGAGGCGAATATTAGGTAAAAAATAAAATAAAGCAAAAACGATCAAAATCATTATAACAATAGCGAACGGCCATTTCCATCGTGTAAATTCATCTAACCAACGCGAATTCACGTGTAACAACGGAATTAGCCAGTTCAAAAAAACTTGTCCAAATGTAAACGTTACGATTGCTGCCACACCAACAATTAACAACATCAAGGTCGTAAAGAAAGCTAACCCACGACGAATGATGTAATTTAGGAAGGTTTTTTCAACAAATAAACTATTTACATCCAAACCATAAGCTTCATTCATGGTCATCTGTACAATATTCAAGCCTCGGGAAATAGCCCAAAGAGCCACAACAATACCAACTGACAAGATACCTCTATTAGAATTAGACAAAACCTTTACGATTGTCGGCAATAAATAGTGATGAAGATCGTCTGGCAAAATGAATTCAATGTAGCTGATCACGGTTGGTTTATCTAATCGTAATAGTGGAATCAAATTTCCAACAATAATAACTGCTGGAAATAACGACAACAGGATATAATATGTGATTGCCTTTGAAGCCATGGGTACATTCGAGTCGCTCATTGCCTGGGTAACATATTTAACGAAACCGATAAATTTCTCTCTTTTTTTTACCGATTGTTTAAATAATGGCACCTGCTGTTTATTATCATCCATTATTTCACCAACATTATAGTAAATATTTAGCATCGTATTCTGGATCTTGTGATGTCAAAATCTTAGGACCATCTTTGGTAATAGCAATAGTATGTTCATATTGAGCAGAATCAGTACCATCGGCAGAAACAAAATATTCCCAACCATCGGCTTTGACAAATTTATCTTTGATTTCCCAAGTACCTAAATTAACCATTGGTTCGATTGTAATCGTCATACCTTCACGTAACCTTAAACCTTGACCTGGTTCTCCGTAGTGAGGAACATTAGGAGCTTCGTGCATTGTAGGTTGGATTCCATGTCCAATCAAATCTCGAACGTCTCCCATGTGGTTTTCATCTTCAACATAATGTTGAATAGCATAACCGATATCGCCTAAACGGTTACCAACGACCGCTTGGTCAATTCCTAAGTACAAAGCTTTGTGAGTTACGTCCATCAACTTTTGGTCTTCTGCTGAAATATCCCCTACAGCATAAGTCCAACATGAATCACTTTCATAGCCATTTAAATTGACAGTCATATCGACTTTTAAAACATCCCCACTTTTTAGAATCAAATTCTTGCGAGGAATTCCATGAGCAACTTCATCGTTGACACAGACGCAAGTGGCATATTTATAACCTTCAAATCCCTTTTCAGATGGACGACCACCGTGAGATTCGATATAGTCATTTGCAAAATTTTCAATTTCCATTGAGGAAATTCCTGGTTTGATAATATCGCGCAAACCAATGTGTGTGTTAGCAAGCAATTCTCCAGATTTTTGCATTCCTTCGATTTCTCTTGCAGATTTTAATGTAATCACGTTTTAACATGTCCCTTCAAAAATGTTATTTTCATTATAACATTGTCGTAGTTTTTTTAATTGGATAGCTGTCAAATTCAATATTTGCTATAATATCCCAAGATATAAATAAATGAGGCGACAATTAATTATGACAAAAGTAAAAATCGTATTTGCCAGTATCACTGGTAATGATGAAGATATCGCATATGTTTTAACAGAAAAATTTGAAGAATTAGGTTGCGAGGTCGACATGAGTGAAGTTTCTCAAACCGACGCAGCTGATTTCGAAGATAGTGATATTTGTGTGGTAGCGAGTTATACCTATGATCAAGGTATCGTCCCTGATGAAGCCTTAGACTTCTATGATGATATGCAAGATCTTGATCTATCAGGTAAAGTTTATGGTGTCTGTGGTTCTGGTGATACTTTTTACGAAGATTTCTGTCGTGCCGTTGATGAATTTGGCAAAATCTTCGAACAAGTCGGAGCCACTAGAGGTGCTCAATCAGTCAAAGTCGAATTAGACCCTGAACAAGATGACATTGATAATTTAGATCATTTTGCAGAGTCAATTTACAAAAAGGCTCAAGAAATGGACCTTTAGTCATGGAATTAATTAAAAAATATCGTAATTTTTGGGTGTATTGCTTCTTTGGCTTTCTAGCATCACTGATCAATATCGGTATCTTTGACCTATCACACAACTATTTCCACATTACCCTGTGGATAGCTAATACTATTGCTTGGTTTATTTCCAACTTCTTTTCATTTTTCGTAACTAAGTTGTATGTTTTTAAATCAGAAATCGAAAATCCTAAGAAGCTAATCAAAGAAGGCTTTTACTTCTTAGTTTCAAGAATTTTCTCGTTGATTTTTGATGATGTCTTCATGATCGTAGCAGTTTGGATTTTCCCTTGGAACAATTTGATTGTCAAAGCCGTTGACCAATTGATCGTAGGGTTATTCAATTACTTCTCTTCAAAGTTGATTTTCAATTATCAAAATCGTCATTTGATTGAACGCTTGAAAAATCTTAAAGAGAAACGAAAAAGCCGCAATGAGGCTTAAATAGTGCAATATTCCGTCCTCCATAGCAAAGAAAATTTGGCTGGAACGTAGTGGGCACGATTTTGAGCTTTTGCATAAACCAAGTGCGCAAAATCTCAAAACTCGACCTTATTCTAAGCAACAAGTTGCTAAGAATAACTTCACTACTGAGCCAATTTTCTTTGCCATTCCGGACTAGACAGTGATTCTATATCTTTATGACCAAACAAATAAGCATCAATTCAGATAAATAGTTAATCGACTATATCTGAATTGATGCTTTTTAATTTACCTGAAGTAAACAATAAATGTCGTTATTCAATCAGTAGTGGCAGCCTTGTGGATGCTCAGTACGTTCCAGCGTCCACAAAGCAGAACGGACGACGACATCTAATGGTAACTCTACTAAAGTTATTTTTTACTATTTAAATTCGTCTGGTCTTTGATCAGTTTGTTTGAAGTAATAACTAATTGAATCGAGAATTCTTTCAGATGCTTTACCATCACCATAAGGATTCTTTGCATTAGCCATACGATCATACTCGTCTTTATTAGTAATCAAGTTAGTCATTTCTTTTTCAACTACATCGGCATCAGTTCCGACCAACTTCAATGTACCGGCTTCTACACCTTCAGGACGTTCTGTCGTATCACGCAATACCAAAACAGGTTTTCCTAATGAAGGTGCCTCTTCTTGAACACCACCGGAATCAGTCATGATAAAGTAACTTCTAGATGCTAAGTTATGGAAATCGACAACGTCTAGTGGTTCGATCAAATGAATTCGATCAACGCCACCTAAAATATCTTTGGCAGTTTGTTGAACAACTGGATTCAAGTGCACTGGATAAACTAATTCAATGTCATCGTGTTTAGCAACAACTTTCTTCATTGCTTTGAAGACTTGCTTCATTGGCTCACCTTGATTTTCACGACGGTGCATAGTAATCAAAATCATCTTCTTATCAGGATCGATGACATCCAAAATATCGTGATGATAATCTTTATGAACAGTGCTTCTCAAAGCATCGATAGCTGTATTACCAGTTACAAAGATATTTTCACCATGATGATTTTCTTTCAACAAGTTAGCTTTACTTTCATTTGTTGGAGCAAAGTAAAGGTCAGTCAAATCATCAGTCATTTGACGGTTCATTTCTTCTGGCCATGGTGAGTACTTATTCCAAGTTCTCAATCCTGCTTCTACGTGTCCAATAGCTGTTTGGTGGTAAAATGCTGAAAGAGCTGCACTGAAGGTCGTCGTTGTATCACCATGAACTAAAATAATATCAGGAGTTTCTTTTTCGATAATGCTATCTAATTCCTTCAAAACTAGTCCTGTGATTCCACTTAGAGTTTGGCGTTCTTTCATAATGTTCAAGTCGTAGTCTGGTTTGATTTTAAAAATTTCCAAAACTGAGTCGAGCATTTCACGGTGTTGTGCCGTAACAACTGTTACAGTTTCAAAACGATCACTATTTTGCTTTAATTTCAAAACTAGTGGTGCCATTTTAATTGCTTCTGGTCTTGTACCAAAAACAGTCATAACTTTAATTTTCTTCAAAATTATCACCTCAATAAATTAGTTCCAGTATATCAAAGATATCTGTATTAATATAGGTAGTTAGGTTTTCTCTTATTTTCTGAAAAAAGGTCGGTTATCCCAACATGTTAAATTTACCAGTTTTAATAATTTTAAGCATTCTCACCACCCTAGTCGCATTTTTTGCTGTCATCGCAATTTACAATACACTTATTAAATCTGCAGGGAAAAAATATTGGTGGTATATTTTAATCTTTCTAATTATTCTTTACCTGATAGCCTTTTACTGTTATTTTCATTTTCGGTAAGCGTTTACTGAAATAGTTTGTTAAAAATTGTAGGAATTTTATCTCTTTTGAGTTAGAATTATTAATGTATTCAAATAATGAATGGAATTTTTGGAGGATTATCGATGGTTTTAACAAACGGTAACGAAATTTTCAACAATGCCCGTAAAGGCAAATATGCTGTTGGTGCTTTTAACATCAACGACTTGGAATGGACACGTGGTATTTTAGCTGCTGCCCAAGAAACACAAACACCTATCTTGGTTCAAACATCAATGGGTGCTGCTAAGTACATGGGTGGTTACGAATTATGTCTACACCTTGTACAAGACACAATCAAATCAATGGGTATTACAGTTCCAGTTGTAATGCACTTGGATCATGGTAACTACGAAGCTGCCAAAGAATGTATCGAAGTTGGTTACAACTCAGTTATGTTCGATGGTCATGACTTACCATTCGACGAAAACCTTGAAAAGACAAAGGAAATCGTTAAATTAGCTCACGCTAAGGGTATGTCTGTTGAAGCTGAAGTTGGTTCAATCGGTGGTACTGAAGATGGTATTACTGGTCTTGGTGAATTAGCTGATGTTGAAGAAGCTAAGACACTTGCTGCTACTGGCGTTGACTACCTAGCTGTTGGTATTGGTAACATCCATGGTGTTTACCCTGACAACTGGAAGGGTCTAAGCTTTGACCGTCTACAAGAATTAGCTGCTGAAATCTCAACACCACTTGTATTGCATGGTGGTTCAGGTATCCCTAAGGAACAAATCGTTAAGGCTATCTCAATGGGTATTTCAAAGGTTAACGTTAATACTGAATTACAATTGGCCTTTGCTAAAGCTACACGTGAATACATCGAAGACAAGAAAGACTTGGATGTTGCTGCTAAGGGTTATGACCCACGTAAGTTGCTTGCACCTGGTACAAAAGCTATTACTGATACAACTATCGAACGTATCAAATGGTTCGGTACACCATCAATCAAGTAATAAATTTTTATTAAGACGAAGATTTCGATCTTCGTCTTTTTTTATGCTTTGAAACTTTGTGAAATATCCAACAATATTTTAAAAAAGTTCTTACTATGCTTAAAACCTCTAAACTACCTATTACTTAAGTATTTTCTTCAATCAATCCATCTACATGTCATGAGCTTTTGAATTGTGAAATAAAAAGAAACTTGCTATAATGACTTTGTACCAATGAGAGAAAGCGCTAACATAGAGGAAGGAGGGGCTAAAATATATACTTTGCCAAGTCTAGAATAAGCTTTTCAAAGTTTATTTTTGCCTCCCATATAGAATAAATTGTCTATGCATAGATGCTTATTCTAGATATTCAGTTGATAAGTTGTAACTCCCAATTACAACGCCGATAGGAGAAAAAAACTCATTTCTTAAATTTGCCCAAAAATACAACGGATCATAATAATCTCCCCGATTCATTGAATACCCCATCATTCAATGACGTAAATTAATTTCTTGCTCCTATCGATCAACCTAAAAAACCAGTCAGGTACCCCACCTACTGGTTTTTTTGTTTGTCTTCATTCGACTGTGTCTGTCCTTCAACAGTAAAAGAATTCCGCCCACTATTCTTAGATTGATACAAATAACGATCAGCTCGTCTGAAAACGTCGCTGAAGGATTTATCTGTAGACCTTAAAGTGGTCACACCAAAGGATAAAGTAATGCTCAAACTCATATCCTGTGTAAAAAGTGGAACATTTTTCAAAGTCTTATTGATAGATTTAACTAACTTAACACTTTCAGCACCATTGATTCCTTCAATGATAATGAGAAATTCTTCTCCACCATAGCGAAATATTTTACCCCCATTATTATCTAGATGAAGTTCTCTCTCAACCAAATGCGATACGTACCGAAGCACTTGATCCCCTATATCGTGCCCGTAGCGATCGTTGAAACTTTTAAAGCCATCAATATCAAAAATAATGACAGTCAAAGGTTTCCATAGATCTTTACGATGCTCATCATAAACTACTTTTGAAAATTTATTTAAATTACCACGATTTCTGACACCCGTTAAGGCATCGTAATTGACTTTCTTTTTCAACCGATTAAAAGCATAAAAATAATTCTGCATTTTTATTTCAATAATCCGAGCTATAAACATATAGACTTCGAATAATATCAACATTCCAATAATGTTAGCTAAAGGCCAATGGTAGTTCAGCCATAACAAGCACCACCAACAAGTTCCAAATAAAACTTGTCCAAGGATATACTTATAATCAAAAATGTATAATTCATCCTTGTGACTATAAAGATATTCGGTAATGATTGCTAATAATACATAAGCGCCAATAAATAAAGGCCATACTATTTCCTGATGCTGTTGAGAATCAGAAACTAAGTAATACAACAAAGGCAAGGCAATATTTAACACGACTATCAATCGATTATTAAAAATAAACATAAAATAAAAAAACAACGTCAATTCTGCATTAATGAACAAGCTGCCCAATTCGATTTGACTACCTACTGTTAGACTTTCAAAAGCTTTAATAATGACAAAACTCGCTGTAAAAAGCAAAATGACTTCTGATAATCCAGAAACTAATTTATTTGCCCAATCTGAAGATAATTCAATATCTTTTTCAAAAGTAAGTGCAATATAGGTGATGATGGTTATTAGCCCGACCGTCACGATTCCGGTAACTAAGGCATTAGTGCTCAAGCAAATCCGAATGATTTCACCTAAACCCATATGATCACCCTCAAAGTATTCTATTAACTACAAAAATTCTAGCATTCGAAACGCCTTTTTTAATATACATTTCGACAAGAAAAAAAGCTATTCAAAAAAGTGAATTTATATTTTAATTTTTTTCTATAAAAATTACTAATTGTATTTTTAAATAGTGTAATATTCCGTCTTCCATAGCAAAGAAAATTTGGCTGGAACGTAGTGGGCACGATTTTGAGCTTTTGCATAAACCAAGTGCGCAAAATCTCAAAACTCGGCCTTATTCTAAGCAACAAGTTGCTAAGAATAATTTCACTACTGAGCCAATTTTCTTTGCTATTCCGGACTAGATAGTAGTTTTATTTTTTTATGACTAAACAAATAGCATCAAATCCCTAGTCCGGAAATACGCCTAACAAAAAAAAGAACCTCAAGCTAATCGAAATTAGTGAGGTTCTTTTACAGTTACTTTTTATCAATTTTATCTTCTTTATCAATTGCCATTTGTGCAACCAGATTCAAATAATTAAATGGATTATCATAATTTGGTTGGAATAACATATCGACATAAGCTAGATCATCAATTGTATTATCATTTTGAATACAAATTGAAACAGCATTAGCAGATTGGGCTACTTCGTGCTTGCTGAATAGTTGTGCACCTAAAACTTTACGCGTATCTTTGTCGTAAACTAAGTAGATTGTTAACATATCAGTCGTTGGCATATAGTTTGGACGATAGTAATCTTTATAGACTACATAATCCGCATTGATACCATTGGCGATGGCTTTTTTATAAGTTAAACCAGTTTCAGCCAAAGTATAGCCAAAGATTTCCATTGCAGTTGTAGCTTGGGTTCCCATATATTTACGAATGTTACCGAAAATATTGATTCCCGCTAAAGTACCTTGACGAACGGCACTAGATGCTAGTGGGATGTAACGGTATTCCCCAGTTGGATTGAATTTAACTACACAGGAATCTCCACCCGCATAAATATCAGGATTTGATGTTTGCATGTAATCATTAATAATGATAGCACCGTAGCCATCCATTTGAACTTGTCCACGCAACAAATCAGTGTTGGCAAAGAATCCAGTACAAACAATTACTAAATCAGCTTTATAATCATGGCCAGCTTTAGTCTTAATAGTTAATTGTTCGCCATCTTCAATTTCAGATACCCTTTCACCAAGATGAACTTTCACATCATGTTCTTTTAATTTATCAATGATTTCTTGTGACAAACCATCATCTACGTAATTATTTAAAATCTGATCACGTGATTGAATCAAAGATACCTCGTGAACTGTGTTAGCATAACTTTCAGCTAATTCAACCCCAACATATCCAGCACCAACGATCGCAATGCTTGGATAATTTAATGCTGATTCATAAATTTTCTTAGCTTGAGCATAACTCTTACACAATAGAACTCTTTGATTATCCATTCCCTTGATTGGCGGTACACCAACTTCAGAACCAGTTGTCATGATCAACTTATCATAAGTATCTTCAAAAATTTCCTGAGTTTGTAAATCTTGAACAACAATTTTTTTATTTTTTGAATCAATTTTCAAGACGTTGTGCTTCATATGAACTTCAGCACCGTAACCTTCAAGTGTGGTAGGATCCGCATAAAACATATCCTCAAGACGGTTAACGATTCTTCCTAAATACAAAGCAATCCCACAAGATAGAAAGGCAATGTTATCATCGCGTTCATAGACCGTTACCTTAGTCTCCGGATGCTTTGTTAATATTTGTTCAACTGCAGCTGTTCCAGCATGTGTACATCCGACAACAATAACTTTCATTCGTCGGTTCCTCCTCTACTGTACATTTGTATACTCATTCCATTCTTTTAAGCATAACACAATATATATGTAAATTATATCAAGCATAAAATTATTCGCTTTTTTAAAAATTGTATTTTTTTATATCAAAAATAGAACAAAAATCGAGCAGTATTTGTAATATAATTATCTTGTGTTGACTTTTTTATTTAGGGAGCTGAATAAGATGCATCAAATAAAATATACAAATGATATAAACTCTGAAATTTATCATGATAGTTTAAAAATTAGAACAACGGTCTTTGTAAAAGAACAAAATGTTCCTGAAAATATCGAAATTGATAAATTGGAAGATCATTGTACTCATTTTGTTCTGTACGATGATCAAACCCCAATGGCAACTGCTAGATTTTTCGTAACCACAGACAACGGAATTCACATTCAACGTGTAGCGGTCTTAAAAGAATATCGCCAAAAGCATCTTGGTTCAGAATTGTTAAAATATATTTTCGATTTTGCTAAAAAGCATGATTATCAGTATGTTATTCTAGGTGCACAGGATCACGCCCAAATGTTTTATACTAAACTAGGTTTTAAAGTCGTTGGCGAACAATACAAAGAAGCCGGCATCTTGCATCATGACATGAAACTAGACTTGTAGTACCATTACCATAGATTTAACATGACTTTGGGAATTAGAAGATTGTCAAAAGGAGTTTGTTATGTACAGATTTTTTATTCAGCCTCAGCTTGACAAATTTAATAACTCTTTAATAGGTTATGAGTTATTGATGAAGAAAAAGACTGAGCAAGGATGGAGACCGCCCCATAACTTTTCGGATATCCCCTCACACACGATGGCCTCAGTCTTAATTGCAACAACTAAATTATTATCACTCAAAATTGGTTCTGTCTCGGTTAATATCAATCGTAATCAATTGATGGATCCAGAAGTTCGCACAGCTATTATAGAAGCGCAAAGGATTTTACGTCCCTTACGATTAGTCGTTGAACTGACTGAGGACGCCCCTGACCAAAATTGGCCCAATTCACAATTAATTCCCTTAATAAAAGACTTCATTGATTATGGTATGGATTTTTCTCTAGATGATTGTGGGACTGGTGTTAATCAACTAGAAAACATCAAAGAATTAGTTCCATTGGCTTCCGAGATCAAATTTGCCATTCAAAATTTTGGAGAAAAATTACGAGACCCTGATATTGAAAAAAAGGTCATCTTTTGGCGTGATTTTAGTAAAGAACACAATTTGCGTTTTATTCTAGAAGGTATTGAAGACGATCACGATGATCAATTAGCCGATTCTTTGGAAATTGACTTAAGACAAGGATATTATTATGGCAAACCTCGTTTGCTTAAACTAGAACCAAACGACGATAAATTTTAAACGAAAACAAATAAGCATCTATTCAGATAATGGCAGCCGTTGATCGACTATATCTGAATAGGTGCTATTTTTTAGCTTGAATCACTTGAAATAAACAATAAATGCCGTTTTCCAGTCGGGGGTGGCAGCTTTAAGACTGTTCCCGGTTCTGGAATTGGCTTAAAGTTGCGCCCAGTACGTTCCAGCGTCCACAAAGCAGAATGGACGACGACATCTAACAGTAACCTAACTTAAGAACCAAAACTATCTTGAAGAAATTCCCTTTTTTAGTTTGTTTTAGCTTCTCTTTCTTTAGCTACTGCTTCTTGTGCAACCAAATTTAAATAATTAAACGGATTATCATAATTTGGCTGGAACAACATGTCCATGTATGCTAAATCATCAATTGTGTTTTTATTTTGGATGCAGACCGACAAAGTATTAGCCGATTGAGCCACTTCGTGTTTGCTGAAGAACTGTGCACCTAAAATCAAATGGTTATCTTTGTTGTAAACTAATCTAACTGTCAACATCTCAGTCGTTGGCATGTATTTGGGACGATAGTAATCGTGATAAATTACCGTATCAGCATTAATATTACTATGTAAAGCATGCCGTAATGTCAAACCGGTTGAAGCAATCGTATAACCGAATAATTCCATAGCAGATGTAGCTTGAGTACCCATATATTTTTTAGTATTGCCAAAGACATTGGTTCCTGCCAAAGCACCCTGACGAATAGCATTAGTAGCTAGTGGCATATAAGCATGTTTACCAGTCGGATTAAAAATTACTGTACAAGCATCCCCAGCCGCATAAATATCAGGATCAGATGTTTGCGTATATTCGTTGATAATAATGGCCCCATGGCGATCCATATCGACTTGACCTCGTAACAATTCCGTATTGGCGACGAAACCTGTGCAGACGATTACAAGATCTGCTTTATGATCATCTTTGGTAGTTTCGATTACAACATTATCATCTTCATCTCTAGTAAAACCTGTTACTCGTTCGTTCAAATAAATATTTACTTCATGTTCTTTTAGCAAGTTAATAACATTTTGTGACATATCTTTGTCCAAATAATTATTTAAAACTTGATCACGTGATTGAATCAACGAAACATCATGATCAGTATTAGCATAACTTTCCGCTAGTTCTACACCGATATAGCCACCACCAACGATGGCAATGTGCTTATACTTTTTGGCAGTTTCATAAATTGCTTCTGCCTGTGCATAACTCTTACACATTAAAATTCTTGTATCAGAAATTCCCATGATTGGTGGCACCGCAACAGTTGATCCGGTGGTCATAATCAATTTATCATAAGTGTCGTTGATAATTTGATGGGTCTTCATATCTTCGCACATGATAGTTTTATTCTTTGAATCTATTTTTAAAACATCATGCTTCATATAAACTTTAGCCCCGAGTTTTTCCAAATCTTTAGGATCTGCGTAGAACATGTCTTCAAGATGCTTTACTTTATGCCCTAAATAAAGTGCAATCCCACAAGATAGAAATGAAATATTATCGTCTCTTTCGTAAACTGTAACTTTCGTTCCAGGGTGTTCTGCCAGAATTTGTTCCACAGCAGCAGTCCCCGCATGAGTACAACCTATAACTACTACTTTCATTGCTAATCCCTCATTTTATATAAAATATATATTCAATAATCTGAATTTAAAACATAATTTTGTAATTATCTATTTATATTATAATAACTCATTTTATCCATAAATGTTTAAATATCTTTTTTACTAATTAATTTTTTGGTAAAATAATAATTTAAATTTACCTTATACATCTCATGAATTATCTCGTATAATGTAGAGTATGTGATAAAAAAAACATGCTAAATATCAAAATTAGTCATGCTTAAAAATTTTAAATTGAGGGGTAATCGTGCCAAACATTATCTTAGAACGTATTATGAATAATTATCTGAATATCAATTCAGCAATTATCACGCTTGTTACGATTGGATTAATTACAATAATCACAATTGTGGCTTACTCACTCGAACGAAGAATCAGCAATTCTTCTCCACTTTATCAAAGATTAATTGCTCATTTAACTGAGGGATTCGTCTTAGCAATTAGCATGATACTTTTGCAACAAATTTTCCACATTTTGAACAGTGGTTCAATCAATAATGGTTGGTTATATGCCAATGCACAATTGACAATCTTGTTATATTGTATGTATTTGATCAGAAATCAAATCACTTTATGGATAAATATCTTAATGCCCTTTGTCTATTACAATTCAATGAATATTGAACGTTTGGAAAATAAAGACTTACCATTTTTTATCGCATCGTATATTTTCCTAGTAGCTATAGTCATTTTCATTTATCTACAAACGGAAAAGCTTCAAAATTCAGAATGGAAATACTTATTCTTACAGACACTCTTTGGTTTATCTTGGTGGGTCTTGTTATGGGTCGACCACAGCTTTCCAATTTATGAAATTGCCAATATGTTAATTGTCTTCTTGATCTACATGTCGATTATCCGATTTTGTGCTAAAAAGGTTCAAGAAACAATGCTAACCTACAACGATTTACAAGTACAAGTCAATTATGACGAACTGACAGGAATTAGAAATCGAGCCAATTTAGATAAAACTGCTCAAGAAATTTATCAAACTTATCATAGTGAAAAAGTTCCTTTAACAGTAACGATGTTCGATATCGACCATTCTAAAGAATTTAACGATCAATATGGACACTCTACAGGCGATGAAGTACTTAAGCACGTTGCTCATACGATGGAACGTGAAATGTTTTTGACAGACACTAAAGGCCAACTATTCCGCTTTGGTGGTGAGGAATTCATTATCATCTTCCGTGGCAAAACACCTGAGCAGTGCACCCCTATTGTTAAAGATTTACGTGATTCTTTAGTCAATACACCGCTATTTTTAAAAGGACAAAAGCTAAATGTCAGTATCTCATTTGGTATTTCACAATTAAAGAATACCGACTCAAGTTTTGATGATCTATTCAATCGTGTCGACAAATATTTGTACGAATCCAAAAATTCTGGTCGTAATCGTTTGACGGTTGAAGGTCAGACAATAGACTTCGATGAGAAAAAAATAGAACCATAAATAATTAAAAGGACCCGTCAAACTGTAATTTTGAATTACATTCGACGGGTCCTTTTTTATACAAATATTTTTATTAAATCCCCACTTAAGCCAAAAAAAATAGTGAGAAATTAATCTCACCGTCGGGAAGGAATCAGTTGTTTTTAAATCTGGTAGTCCCTATTAGTCATAGTAAACCATGTGAGCTACTATCGCAAGACAATTGAACAATTTTTCTAAAATGAATAGTGATGCTTTAATGAAGGAACGACAATTTTATCTGAAATACCAATGATGACACCTTGGAAAAACATTGCCAGAATAGTCCCGATTCCTACTGACAAAATATTGCCTGTCAAAACGAAACAAATAATCATAATCACAACTGGTGGCGTATAGCTTAGCAACTGGCCCCAACCAGCTGATCCATGTAAATATTTGAAACGTAATAAGTAAGCTAACTCATCATTTGGATGTTGAATCAAATTGCATCTTTGATAAATTGAAGTTCCGATTGAAACACCAATCAATCCTAAAATATTAATCAATAGTCTGATTATAAATGGAAGCTGACTCATATTTAAAGGATTTAAAACATTAGAAAAAATTCCCACTAAATAGCTAAAAGGAAATGAGAATAATAAATTGGAAATAAAAATATGACTGTCAAATTTTCTCAACAAAATTTGATTAGCAATCGTGACGATAACGGCATAAACAAACAAGGTCGTTCCATACGGCGAATGCAAAAATGACGAAATATTGACCGCTGAAGACATCCAAACGGCACTGCCCATATTGCTGTCAATCATTACCGCGTTCGAAAAAGCATCTAAAACAATCGCAAATATCAAATATCCTAAACGAACTTTAAATTTACCCACTTAACTGTCCTTCTTCTTAAAAGAGGCAATACCAACAAATGTTAGTATTGCCTCTTTTTATTGACAAACTTTACTAGTCGAGTTTAGAGCTAGTCAAAAAAATTGTCAATTTTACTTATTTTTTGGATGATTCATTTCATCCATACTAATTAAGTGATATTTGTGTTCATGATTTGGATCGTATGCTTCAATTTGAGCCATCATACCAGTATCTTCATGTTCTAGAATGTGGCAGTGATACATGTAAACACCGAATTTAGTGAATTGAACAGCAATTCTAACTGTTTCACCGGCATTGACACCAACAGTATCCTTCCAACCATGCTCATTAGGATAAGGTTCTTTACCATTACGGCTAAGAACTAAGAATTGGCAACCATGCATGTGGAATGGGTGAATCATACCGCCATCCATATCATTGGTATTAACAACATCCCAAAGGACAGTATCGCCAACTTTTTGTTTACGATCAATTCTTTGCATATCAAAGAGTTTTCCATCCAAACGAACTTGATCGTCCATCCCTGACATAACAGTTCTTGTTACAGGAAGTCCTGGTGTAACCTTTGGTGCATCGATAGTTGTTAAGTGTTCTGGTAACTTCGTATCATCTTTGGCAAATTCACCAATCTTAAATTTCATAATTGGCATATCATCTGTCATCAAAGTAACGACATCGTCTGGCTTTTTATCACCAAAATCAACGATAACTTCAGCACGTTCAGCACAAGTCAACATCAATTTAGTGAACTTAACTGGTTCAGGCAAAGTACCACCATCAGAAGCGATTTGAGTAAACTCATGGTTATCATCAAAATGCAATCTCCATTCACGACGATCAGAGCCATTTAACATTCTTAAACGAACTCTTTGAGTTGTGACATTGAAGACGCCATTGATAGTGCCGTTAACTAAGGCATATTTACCTAAAGTACCATCAACATCGTAATCAGCTTTGTAATCTAGTTGATTATCGTGATAACTTCTATCTTGCAAAATAACTGGAATATCATCGACACCATAATTTCTTGGGAATGGAAGTTTAGCTTCTTCATCATCTGTTACAACTACTGCTGCAGCCAATCCGTTCCAAACCTGACGAGCTGTATTTGGACATGGATGTGGATGGAGCCAATCTGTTTGAGCTGGTTGATCCAAAGTAAAGTCAATATCACGACTGCCATCTGGATAAACTGGAGCGTGTGGTCCACCATCAACAACTGGTCCAGTAACATTTAAACCATGCCAGTGGAAAGTAGTAACTTCTGACAATTTATTAACGAGGTGAATGTGATAGTGTACACCTTGTTTAAAGATAATTGTTTGACCAAGCAATGAAGCGTTGTAACCCCAAGTCTTAGTCTTCTTACCAGGAAGGATCTGTGTTTCTCCCTCTTGAGCTGTAATTGTGTAGTAGACGTCATTTCCATCTACCTTATCCGGCTTGATGACTGCAGGAATGTTCAATGGTTGATCTTTTACATCAGCCTTTTCTAGTGGAATATACCCACCGTCGTGCAAGTCAAAAATTGGTTCATCAAAAAAGTAATCATTGTAAACTTTTGAATCTGACATTTATAATCGCCACCCTATTTAGTCTTTGATCGAAACGTGCAAATACAATTTACTAAAGCCTCTACAAACATGCCGATTGCCATCATATACATCGCAATCATATTTTTATCAGCGAAAACAAAGTACAACAATATCGCATAAAAAATTAGCATGAACACAGAGAATGCCTTAGAACCACTTGCCATGTTATCACCACCAAAATTTATTACAGTTCTATTCTAATACAGTTATACGCTTAATAAAAATCGTTTCGGAGTACCTAACTTAATATTTATAAACTACTAATTGGCCATCAATATAATTAGCCATATAAATATCAGAGGGTTCCAAGTCACGCTTTTCTAATTCTTTTTCAATCCATTCGTTGTCTTTGCCAATAGCTTCCAATTCATCGTGATCAATTTGACCATCCAAAATCACCGGATATTTGAGATTATCTTCATTTTTCATAATGATCGTTAATTGACCATTACGTTCAAAGACAGCCCGTTTAACATTTCTAATATCCATAATCCCAGCTTGACGCAATTTAAAAGATAAATCATTAGCTGACAATCCATTTTTCAGAGCTAAATTGACATCAATCTTGCCATTTTTCACAATAACTTTAGGATCACCTTGAATGACCTTTCTAAACAAATTATTGTGATTAGTTAAGAATTTGGCCACGAAGACTACCAAAGTCCAAATCAACAAGACTAATGTAAATTGTAAAATCGTAATACTGGAATTGTAAATCATACCACCAACGATTCCACCTAAAACATAGTTTTGAAGTTGGTCGATTGCACTAGTTGGCGCAATATTACCACGACCAAATAAGTTGATCTGCAAAACCATGAATAGAAATCCAATAATAAATTTAAGAGTTAAATCACCATATTGTAAGACCATTGTTTCACCTATTTCTTAATCAGATTTATTTTTTGTGAGCTAATGATGCTAGTTTTCGTTAATGTGTAGCTACTCAAGTTATTGTCAAAACTGACCCGATAAATATTTTTGCCCGCTTTGATCAGCATGCCTTCAGTCAAACTAGAATTATTTGAATAAAGTTTCTTTTTAGAAACCTTCTTTTCTTTGGCAACTGATGTCATCAAATCTAATGTTTGACTAGTCTTGTTACTAATATCCAACTGTTGCTCGTAATTGTTGTAATTGATACCTATAAATAAGAAAATACCAAATGCAAAAATGATTAATAAATCACGATATTTATTATCAGAGCGGTTTCTAAAATACAAAAAAGCAGTTACAAAAATTGCTACAGCCAAGATAATAATTCCTATAATAAATAGGAAATTCGGTTCATTGTTGTGATCAACCAAATATTGATACGAATAAAAATTCATCTTTATCCCCTCGTCTACTTTTATACGATTAGTATAGCAAATTGCCCAATCATGGCGAATATTCTTTGCTTGCACAAGCAATAAAATTGTTGCATAATACTAAATCGTTAATATTTTTTATTGGAGGTGATTATTATCAATCAACCATCAAATGTTTGCACTTGGTTGAATATGAAACATTTTGAAAATGACATTCAGACCAAGCTTGAAAAAATCTTGATTAAGTATGATTTATCACCTGCAGAATTTAGTTTCTTACATTACCTTTACGATCAATATGACTCTAAAGCTAGCTTGTTAGAAATTAAAGACTCCTTACATCTCAGTTCAGCTGCCGTTTCCAGAATGGCCGTTAGACTGGAAAATAAGCCTTGTAAGCCTATCATTCGTTATCACAGTAATGAAAATCAAAAAGAAGTTTGCTTACAAATTACCCAATCAGGGATCAATCATTTTAAAGAAACTGCTAAAATCGTCGACGAAGCTCTACAAGAATCCTTTGCTAGTAAGGATTTTTCTGAACTACGCGATATGATTTTGGCTACTAACTTACATTAAGAATCCTTTGCGATTCTTTTTTCTTTGCCCAAATATAAATGAAAGTTCGGTTAACATTATGCATAATTACAAATTCCAAACTGCCATGCTCGTCTTATTATCATTCGTACTTGGCAACAACGAATTCTTAGTCATGGGAGTTCTCTCCAATATTTCTAAAACTTATCACGTATCCATCGCAAACGTTGGTTTACTAATTACCGCCTACGGATTGATTTACGCCATCAGTACACCAATCATAACGTCATTATTAGGTAATTTTAATCGCTACTACACACTTTTGGGGCTGACCGTTATTTTCATTACCGGTAATACTTTAAGTGGTTTTGCGACTACCTACACTGTTCTGATAATTTCTCGAGTTATCTCAGCTATGGTCGCTGGTGCCATCATTTCCCTTTCAATGACCTTTTCCAGCGTGATTGCACCACGTTCTAAACAAGGTAGTGTTGTATCCTGGATTTTCTCTGGCTTTAGTATTGCTTCAGTCTTCGGAGTGCCCTTTAGTACGGCCATCAGTGCTGTTTTTGACTGGCGAATGACCTTTTTTATTATCTCCATCGTCAGCGTTATAACGCTTATCTTGTTGATGTTATCTTTGCCAAAAGACTTGGAAAAAATCAACAGTCCGCTTAAGCGCCAATTAGATTTAATTAAAGATTCTAGAATTTACGTCGGATTCTTTCTACCATTCTTTGCCATTGCCGCTATTTACGTAATTTATACTTATTTACAACCATTGTACGGAACTTTAGGTTTCTCAGTTGGTAGTTTGAGTATCTTCTTAGCCGTTTACGGTTTTGCATCATTAGCTAGTAATCAATTATCCGGCCGAATTTCTGAACATGGCGGTTTGAAATTCATGCCTAAAGTTTATGGTGCCGAAATCTTTATCTTATTAGCTTTACCATTCTTGATACACTACAAATACTTTGGCTTGATTAACTTAATTGTGATTGGTGTCGTCATGTACTTAATCAACGCACCTATTCAGATTCATTTCTTAAATATTGCTGAGGAGTCTTATCCTCAAGCAGTTGCTTTAGCCTCATCGTTGAATCCAATTACTTCTAATTTAGGAATATCATTAGGCTCAGCTTTTGGGTCAATCATCGTTGGTAACGTTGGATTAAATAATGTCGGCTTCGGAGCAGTCTTATTTGCCATTGGCGCATTACTAGTAAACTTACAATTGAATCGAATTATCGAAAATTCAGCTATTAAATAATTAAGCAGGTATACTAAGCCTGTTTTTTTTAAACAAATTTTCCTCAATGTAACAAAACGACAAGAGATGTCGTCTTGATTTGATATATTTTTCTTGTAAACAACCACATGGAGGGATTAGATATGAAGAAACATTATGGACCAATTGTTTTAGGGATTATTGCACTAACACTCGCTGCACCAGTAAGTAACGCTACTACGGTTTTGGCTGATGAAACGGCTGAATCGGAAAATCAAAACCAAGATTCATTAACGAAAACGTTTGACGTAAAAACTTATGATATTGAATCAAAGGAAGTTGGAAGTATTTCTGTAACACACACTTTTAAGGAAACTGGCGTTGCTGAAGACGTAGAATTAACTCTTCCAGCAAATTATTTTATTGTTAATCCAAAAAACGATACTGAATCAACAAATGATTACCACGTATCATTCACGCTTAATGAAAATGGTACTGTAACAATAGATTCTACTAAGGTTAACGGCAAAGGACAATTACCAATAGTCGATACTACTGGCGATAAAAGTCCAGAAAATGTAAAAAATGCCCTTGACGAATTCATCCCTGATTATGATGAATTCAAAAGTTCAGTTCCAATTGATTCATTAAACGGTTCAACAACAACTACTAAAAACATTCAAAAATTCATCACTGAAACTAATGAAAAGCTTGATAACGCAGAAATTAAATCTATTAAAGAAATAAATGAATTAAAAACTCAAATGAATCAATTACAACAAGACTATCAAAATAAAATTTTACTAAATGATATTACAGTCTCAGTTAAATCATCCAACGATACAACTTCTACTACAACTATTACAGACGTACCTACCGAATCAGGCAGTTCTACTTCTGATATTGATATAAGTAAAGGTAGTCTTACTGGATTATCTGGTACCATCAATATATCCGCTGATGGTAAAGTGACCTCAAATAGTGATTTGACTATCGATAGTGAAAAAACAACAATCAAAGCAGCACAATCAGAAGTTGAAGCACTAAAATCTGATTTAACAATTGAAAAAAATAGTCATAAATTTTTTTTAGGTCCTAACAAGATTTTAGAAGATGCTTATGAAACTTATGCAGAAAAATTAGATGAACTAACAAATAAAGTGACTCTCGATAAAACTTCAGAAGAAATAAAAGCAATAAGAACCGATCTCAACAATTTAAAAAATGAATATACAACTAATATTAATATGATCAAAAATGATGGCACCGGATCTATTAGTACCTTCTCATTTTTGAAAATAAAAAATGGAAGTATCACTGAAATCAATCCGCCTAAAGGATTTATAACATTAAACTTTGATAAAAATAAAAAAATAGAAAAAGCTTTTATTTCTGACCGTGATGGTAATCAAATAAAAACAAACGATAAATTTACACTTTGGGCTGGCGATATTGAATATGGTGAAAATGGTCAAGTTATAATTCCAGAGGACGCTATAACTACAACAAACTCTAGTTCATCTTCTAACAATTCTGATACACAAAATCATAACAACAACAAACCAGAAACAGAAAAACCAACAACAAAACCAACTCACACCAAATCAATCTCTAACCACCAAACTACTTTCTACGCACTACCAAACACAATCGCAACTTTATTCGATGAAAATGGTAATGCATTAAAGAACCGTGCTCTAGGTGGAGATTCATCATGGCATGCCGATAAATTAATGAACCTCGATGGTGTAAATTACTTACGTGTGGCTACTAACGAATGGGCTAAATTAGCTGATGGACTAGAAGTTACACCACTCAACCAAAATGTCTTCACAAAGAATGATGCTAGATTATACCAAGCCAATGGTCAAAAAGTTACTAACCGTGCTTTAGCTAAGAACACAGCTTGGAGAACTGACAAATCAGCAACTATCAATGGTCAAACAATGTACCGTGTAGCTACTAACGAATGGGTCAGCGCTAACGATTTAATCTAATCTCTTATATCAAAAAGACCAGAAATCATATGACTTCTGGTCTTTTTATTGGTTCTAAACTTTCTGGTATTGATGAACAATCAATACCAGTTTTTTTATACTCTTTGAAATAAAAAAAGAACATCACTGTTCTCGTGTTAAGATTTAAGCGACCAAACCAAATCAAACAGGAGTGAACAATGATGTCCCAAGACAATTCTATACTATGTGCACTAGACATAAAAGACAATAATATAAAAAATGTTTCAGTAAAGGATGCCAAGATAAAAAAACGTGGCGTTATAAAACACATTAAAATAGTGAATGCTGAACTATCTTATTCTTTATATAGGTGCCCTCAATGTGGAATGAATACACTAGTTAAAAATGGTAAAAGAACCACTAATGCAAGATTAGCTAGCTTTAATGGTATCGAGTACCACCTAGTACTAAGAAAGCAACGATTCCTGTGTAGGAACTGTGGAAGCACCTGCGGTGCCCACAGTGATCTATTGATAAAAAATCATACTATGACCAAACAGATTAAGAATAGAATCTTTTCCATGGCTAAAGAATCATTTACTCTGTCATCAATAGCTAAAGTCATCGGTATTTCAGCCAATACTGTAAGTAGGATTTTATATAGTAATACCAAAATTCCTAATAGATGTGCGCATTTGCCAGAAAATCTTTGTTTTGATGAGTTTAGATCCGTAAAAAATATTTTTACATTTATCGCCATCGATGCGGATACGCATCGATTGGTCGAATTGATACATGACAGACTGTCTAAAACAATAACTGAACACTTTATAAATAATTACAGCTTATCGGAACGACAAGCTGTAAAAACCGTATCAATCGACTTAAATGCCAACTATCAATTAGTCGTTCATCGTATATTCCCCAATGCTCGCATTGTCGTAGATAGGTTTCATATAGTTCAACTTTGTAGTAGAGCCTTGGATCAAGTACGTATCAATTCTTTAAAAAAATTGCCTGATAAAAAATCTCGTATATATAAAGCAATGAAATCTGATTGGCGTCTATATCATCTTCCAGAGGAAGATGTAGACGATACTCATATAAAATTTATTGTCGGCATAAATGAATTTACGACTATTCAAAATGTCATCGATATAGCTACTGATGAAATACCAATTTTCAAGGAAGCTTATGGTACTTATCAGAGTATTCAAAGATCAATAAGATATCATGACATAAATCTACTTCAGGAAACTACTTCTGGATATAAAAGAAATGGAACTGCAATGGATACAGCCATTACAACGTTACGAAAAAACATAGATTATGTGAAAAATAGTTGCTTATTGCCATATTCCAATGGCCCTCTAGAGGGCACCATTGGAAAGATAAAGAAACTAAAAAGAAATTCTTATGGCTTTAGAAATCTTGAACACTTTATTAAAAGAATAAGACTGATTTGTGCATAGAAAAAGAGCATCCTTGATGAGGATGCTCAATGAGCTCAAAATCATTCATCAATACGATTTGACAAAGAGCCTTTTTATTTTACTTAAATATTTTCAATTATTTTTACAAAATCATTTAATGTGTGCGTCCATTGGATTGTCTGCAAGAACTGTTGAGTTTTATCATTATTTTCTTTCAAATAATTTACATGCTCCTTAACAGTCATAAACAAATCAACTAAAGCTTTTTCATCCATGGCAACACTGAAAGAAAATTCATTAGGAATAAAATACTTTCCGGTTCCTTCTTTGAAATCAATAAATGGCAAACCAGTACTCATCATTTCGAATGGTACTAATGAAAAGTTTGTCATTGAAGGCGCAATACCAAAATCGCATTTTCTATACAAATCGTTCATTTCAGCTTTACTTAATTTACCTAAGTTCTCACCATTAATAAACTTCTTATCTTTAGTCGAACCAAAATAATGGATTCTTAATCGAATACCATCTTTTTCTTCCAATAATCGTTCAGTATTTTTCAATACCATCTGTAAATTGATGGGAGCACGTCTAGGACTGTCCCACTTAGTATAAACAGCTAAATCAAACGTTTTCTTGCTCTCATATTTATCAAAATTTCGTTTTTTAAATGGATAATTGGCCAAATCAACTGGGAATGTTATTTGATCAATTTTACCGTGATTAGGACAATTTTCTTCAATCATCTTGGCACACCAAGGTCCTAAAGAAATCATGTGCAAGCCTAAATTATACGATTTTTTAGCCAATTGATAACGATCACCATAAGGATAAAAGTATGGTTCATAATCTTGAACAAAATACATTTTATAACCAGGCTTATTTTTAATTACGTAAGCAGATTCCCATAAAGTGGCAAACCATATATCTGATTGATGAGTATCCAAATGTTCATAACTCAAGCAAGTACCTTGATAGTTTTCATAATTAGCTTCAGCGTTACGCTCCATCTCTTCTTGTGATTGTGGAACGTAACTCAAGTAATAAACCTCATAACCCTTTTGACTCAACAAAGTACCTAAATGTAACATCGTCGTCTGTCCACCGTCAAATTCAATTATTCCGGTTGTTACAAACGTTATCGAATGGTAAACCGATTTTTTGTTTTGAATAGCTGGCTCATCATTAAAATACTTCAAAATTGAATCATAATTATGAATATCACCCTGACTGACATCTTGTAATTTAGATTTTTGTTGCTTCAACTAATCGCCTCTCCTTAATTTGTTATATATATAATTATATACCAAACTGGAATATTACAAGATTTCTAACTCAGGAAAAGCTTATTGCCAAGGAAATTTCAGACTGATATTTTGATTAAATTTCTCTTGTTCTAACAATTTCTTTAGACGCTGTGATTGACGTTCTTGATAGCCACTGCAAACGTATTCCGCCTCATCATTATCAGGTACGATATTTGGTAAAACGATATTCTTGTCCGTTACGACAAAAGTTGAAAAACAAGTCAATCCAAGAAATCTCTTCCCTGTCTTCAAATGTTCACCAATTATTTTAGTGAAAACTTCGATTGAGCGACTACCAACACCAGATACGTAAGATTCTGTACACATCGAATCTTGCAAACCGAATGGCAAAATAAAATTAACTTGATCAATTGATGCTGTAACGGTCTCGATTCTGGCAATTCGTGATGCCGCAATCGATGAGTTGTCGTCAATCGTCATCAAAGTCTTACCACCAAAGACAGTATTGTGTTCATTTAAATCAGATGAAAAGACACGATGATTGCTAATTGATAAAGTATCGCTACATTTTAAGTTTTGCATGGTTTCCTCCTTAATTTATAAAAATAGAGCCACAATGTTTACCCAACATTTATGACTCTATTTTTGTTCACTTATCACTTGATAATGATCCCTCCCGGGATCGAACCGGGGACCTACTGCTTAGGAGGCAGTTGCTCTATCCAACTGGGCCAAGGGACCATAAACACACTTTTTATTTTAACGCAAAAAGTGTGTAGATTCTAACTTAGTTTGATTCTTCATTTTTATGAAATTTACGTTTACCTTTATTCTTTTGATCACGCAAACGTTTCTTAGGTTTTGAAACATTTTTTGATTTATTTTTAGCGTTATAGCGCTTCTTTTTATCAAAAGTTGGCTGCTTAGTAAGCTTGCCCTCATGGTCAATGTAGACTTTTTTAAGCGTTACATCAACGATGTCTTGTAAGTTTCTCATATCATGACTGTTACCAAAAGTAATCACATTACCGCTCTTACCCATTCTTCCAGTACGACCAGCACGGTGAACATACTCACTATTATCACGAGGAATCATGTAGTTGACGATCGTATTAACATCATCAATATCCATTCCACGAGCGGCCACATCAGTCGTCAATAACAAGTTAACGCGCTTGTTAGAGAACAATTGGATAGCCGTCTTTCTTTGTTGTGAGGACATCTTGCTATCTAACGTTACGAAATTAGTCTTGTCATGATTCATATCACTGATAGCTTTGTGCAATGAACGAGAATTATTAAAGAAGACAATTCCTAAGAATTTCTTATCATGAGCTAATTCACGTAACATCGCATTTTTGATAAATTCACTGTTAGCATCAACAAAATAATGCTTGATTCCAGCTGTATAACTAGTGTCATTTCTTTGATCAATAACTAAGAAATCTTGACCAAACCACTTGTGCATGTCTTGGAAAATATCGTTGCCAGTAGCCGAGAAGAAAGTCATTTGTACATCAGCTGGCATTTGTGAAATAGTTTTTCTAACACTTTCTAGCTTGCTTTCGTTCAACATTTCATCAGCTTCATCGACGATAACTGTATTTAAATTACCGAGTTTAACTTTTCTGGTCTCAGTTAATTCATTCAAACGACCTAAAGTAGCGACGATAATTTCTGGTTTTTCCTTCAATTTCTTCAATTGACGAGTAGGATTGGCTCCACCAGTCAAAGCTTGGACTTTACAGTCAACTAATTTAGCTAATGGTTGGATGACATCTCTAACTTGCATAGCTAATTCTTGTGAAGGTTCCAAGATCAACACTTGCAAACCATCCTTTGGCACGAGTGTCTCAATCATTGGCATAACGAATCCTAATGTTTTACCAGATCCAGTTGGTGCCATGGCGACTAAATCCTTACCTTCTTTAAAAGGCATGTAGACTGCATCTTGAATCTTCGTCAAAGTTTCAAAATGATTTTGCTTAAAATAAGCTTGATATAATTTTGGTATTTCCAATTTAGTTTTCCTCATCTGCTTCAAAAACAAGTCCTGCGCTTGTTCTTGCTTGTTCTAGAACTCTGTTTACTATTCTAGCGTATCCTAACAGTTTATCATAAGTAGCCGTATCTTTTTCCAACATAATTCTAGCAAATTCTCTTGCTTCAGAATCCATAGGATTTTGACTCTTAACAGTTGGTATATCGGTAACGTTCTTATTGTCGTCAGCCCAGTCAAGATGATGGATATCTCCACCGTTATCTAAGACTAAGGTATCACGTCCAAAGTAAATTTCGGATGACATGTAAGAATTCTTCGTCTTACCGATAATAATATTGACGTCAAAGTTTGGATATTTCAAAGTCAAACTACCGCTGCCATCGATACCTGAACTGAGAAATTCAGCACTATATTCGACTTTTTCTGGTTGACCAAATAAGACAACCGCATCATAAATCGTGTAAACTCCTAAATCATATAAAGCGCCACCTGAGAATTTAGTTGTAAAAATATTAGGGTTCTTACCCGCTAAATAGGCGTCATAACGACTCGAATATTTCATATATGAAAATGTAGCTCCACTGAGTTCATCACGATGTTTATTGACGATTTCTTCAATCTTCTTAAAAATTGGTTCGTGAATGTGTCTAGCAGCTTCAAATATATAAACACCCTTTTCTTGAGCCAGCTTTTCCAAAACACTGAACTCTTGAATGTTAGAAGTACTTGGTTTTTCCACAATCACGTTCTTATTATTTTCGATAGCTAACTTGGCCTGACTGAAGTGCAAAGCATTTGGAGATGCAATGTAAACTGTATCAAAATCTTTCTTGAAAAAGTCATTCAAGTCAGTACTCATATCGATGTTTTGCTTTTTTAAATCAGCAACGAAACTCTGAGCCTTCTCAATTGTTCTTGAGTAAACGTGTGTTAACTCGAAAGTCTTCGTCTCATCCACTGCCTTAATAAATTGTTCTGTGATCCAATTTGTTCCTATTATTCCTAAACTAATCATAAAATCACCTCTAAGTTCAATTTTACTTATATGTAAGCGTAATTACCATAAAAAAAGTTTCGTAGTATTAACAATATGGTATATAATTTTATTTTAACCATTTGAGGGGAGTACATTTTTCACTTATGAACGACGAAACAGATAAATTTAGCCTCAAGAGGGATCTAGGTTTCTTTCCAGCATTATCTACCGTTATGGGTTTGGTTATCGGTGGTGGAGTTTTCTTCAAGATTTCTAGCGTTACAACGGCTACTGGCTCTTCTAGTTTGACGATATTAGTCTGGCTATTAGCTGGTTTCATTACGATCAACGCTGGTTTGACAGTTGCGGAACTTGCCTCCGCGTTACCCGTTGCTGGTGGTATTTATAAATATATTGAATATATCTATGGTAAAGTTCCAGCATTTCTTTTAGCTTGGGCTCAATCAGTTATTTACTATCCTGCAGGGATTTCCGCATTATCGATTATCTTTGCAACACAAGTTATGAATCTTTTGAATCTTCCTAGCAGTTGGCAAATTCCAATCGCTATTATATTGGCAATTTTCTTATACTTAGTTAATTTGTTAGGTGCCAAAGTTGGTGGAAGTATTCAATCAATTTCTTTAATTGCCAAATTAGTTCCAATTGCTTTGATTATCATTGTTGGTTTATTTACACCATCAACGCATGCAGTTTCACTTTTTCCAATCAATTCAGGAACGCACGCTAACTTCTGGTCATCATTAGGTGGTGGACTGTTAGCAACAATGTTTGCCTTTGACGGTTGGATGAACGTTGGTAACTTGGCCGGTGAAATGAAGCGTCCAGAAAAAGACTTATCCAGATCAATTATCGTTGGTTTATTCTTAATTACATTAATCTACGTTTCAATCAGCTTTGTCTTTATCAAATTCTTACCTTTCCATCTCATCCCTGGAAACCAAAATGCGGCTTCTGAAGCTGCTATTAGAATTTTCGGTGATATCGGTGGAAAAATCGTTACAATTGGTATTTTAATTTCTGTCTTTGGTTCTGTTAATGGCTACACTATGACAGGCCCACGTGTTAGTTATGTTTTGGGAACTGATGATGAAATCGTCTTTCCAAAGTTCTTTGGTAAATTGACTAAAAACTCTCGTGTACCAGCAAATGCAGGCTTGATTCAAACTATTATTGCTATTGCGATGATTTTCATGGGTAGTTTTGATTATTTGACCGATATGTTAGTTTTCGTGATGTGGATTTTCTCAATGATGATGTTCATTGGAGTATTCATTTTACGTCGCAACGAACCAGAATTGGAACGTCCTTACAAGATTAATTTCTATCCGATTCCGCCATTGATTGCCTTAGCTGGTGGAGCTTACATCATTATCTCTACTTTGATTAGACAACCAGGATTAGCCTTCATGGGAATTGGAATTACTTTGTTAGGTTTACCAGTCTATTACATTCACTATTTCAACAAGAAGCGAGCTTAATCCAAAAATACGCCAGTATTGTCAAATCGACAATGCTAGCGTATTTTTTAGTTACCAATATTTATATCATCTTTTCTAACAAATTCATTGGTCGAAACACGATAATAAGGAGTACTATCACGTTCTAAATAAGCAATACGATCAACCTTCCAACTACTATTAGCAGCTAAAGCTCGATTAGTTATATTATTAAATTCATTATTTTTCATATAAACCAAATTCTGTTTTGTTTTTACAACCGTATCTAAAGGTTGGTAAACATATACATTTTGGTCTTTAACCCACTTGTTTGTAGCTACTCGATAGTATTTTTCTCCATTTATCGTAACCATTTCATCACTTTGCCAATCAGAAAAAGCACTTAATGCTTGATCAGTTACCTTAGAAATATTGGTACCACTAATCTTATACAGTGATACATAGCCTTTACAAATTGCAGTTGATACTAGTTGATTCTTCTTAGTAATAGTTGGTTCAACTTTATGCACTGAAGAACTTGAATGAGATGGAATACTTGGTTCTGGTTTAGTTGGAGTTGATGATGAACCAGAATCATCAGTTCCCTTTACATAATCATATAAACTTTTTTCATCATTGACATTTCCATCAGGATCTTTCAAAGTTATCTTTCCAGATTCATCAATAGATGCTGTGACAGAACCCTTTTTATAACCATCAACAACTGGAACATCAACTTTAATATCTTTAGACGGAATATCTCCTTCAACACGAACTATTTTATCACCTAAGTTTGTATGCAATAGCACATCTTGTGAACTGGTTTTAGGATTATCTTTCCTTTGGTAATAATAATCTAATGTGACGTAACCATTAGAATACATTCCAAAGAGACGATTTTGACTATATATCTTTGTCAGAAACGTATCACTGTCAATATTCCCATAATCATAAATCTTATTATCTTTTAAAGAAAGACGATCAGCAACATCCTTTTCGGAAATAACACCACCCAATGTGAAGTCCTTAATATAGTATCCCGCATATGTATCATAGAGTTCAGCATCTTTAGGAATTTCATTTGAACTTTCATTGTATCCAGTAAAAGTCGTAGCATTTGATGGCACCGTATATTTTCTAGATGAATAAACAATATCATTCAAATAAATTGTCCGGTAAAAACCTACATTAGGTATTGAAAGATGGATATTCCGATAAAAAATATAATTATGTGGATTATTCTTATCATCACTCGTCGAAAGACTAAGATTACTCCCGTCTAAATTAATTGGACTGCCCTTATACAGGTTATAATCCCCACTATATGCATCATAATTTAAATTTGAAAATTTTTCTGGCTTCTCTGGAACATCAATCGTAAATTTATTATTTTCCAACGTCCCAGTTGCCGTAGCTGTTCCAATTAAATCATCATTATTACTGGCATAATAGTAAAAGCCCATAGATATTTTGGAAAATTGAACGGGCATTATGGATTCAGAGTTTCCCGTTTTACTAAACGAAAAAATTTCATTATCTTTATCAGTTAAATATAATTGCTTCTTTTCACTATCCCATTTTAAATAATATGAATTTGTAGGAAAAACTTCAGATCCATCTGAAAGTTTATAATGTCCATCGACAGGCTCATAAGATCCATTTGAATACAACTTATCCATTGACACTTCTTGACCATCAGCAAGATTATCTTTTTGATATGGTCTTAATTCACATTCTATTCGTTCATTTTGTATAACCTTGCCCTTATAAGATATATTTAAATATAACTTAGCTGGAATTTGTCCACTATCATCATTAGTTACTGTCCCAACCTCTGGTTCATCTGCGCTATTAATATCAGCAGATACTGTTCTTGTAGAACCTAAAACAAAAACTAAACTAACTGACAACAAAACTATCAACCAGATATAAAAAGACCTATGAAAAAATTTTTCTCTCATTTTCACCCCTCCAATATGAAAGCCTGTTATTCATGTCAATAGTAAGCTTAATTTTTTATTTTTTCTATATTTAAATAATTTAAATTATATATTTTCATTAAAAATAATATTAAACTTATTATTCAATATTCCAATTATTTAAATGTTCTTTATAATGGCAGCTTTTTTTGTTTGAGGTTATACTTTTCTTGGAACCACAAATGAAATAAATTGAGGCCTTTTCATGAAAGTTCAATTTAATAATAAATTCGAAGAAAAATTAATTCATTTAACTTTAAAGATTCAAAAATTACTGTTGTATCGAATAATTCAACGGACTTTATTATTGATTTTTCCGTTCGCCTTATTCGGTAGTTTTATCAAAATAATTCAAACCATTGTCTTGGGAAAAGAAGGCTTTTTAACTGATGTTTTTCCTACGATTGGCAATGATTTTATTTATCGACAATTGGAAAATATCGCATCCGGCTTATACAACATGTCACTCGGTTGGGTGTCGGTAATTGCAGTCTTTGGAGCCGCTAAATATAGTGCCAAATATTTCAATCGTGATGATCAATTGGCTGGTATTACTGGTGTCAGTTCCTTTCTGATCGTCGATTACTCATATTCAAAAATTCAACCAATCTCTTTTCATCCTCAAATCTTAGGAATGAAGGGACTACTCTTCGCAATCCTTTGGGGTATTTTTATTGGATGGTTATTCAAGAAATGCAGTAAGCAAATCCCTGATACTCAACCTAATAACAACGTCTTAGAAAGAACTTTTATTTCATTGAAACCAATCATTTTTTCACTATTGATTGCAATGCTGTTTAGTACTTTCATCAATATCACTTATTATTCAGAAGCTCCCGGCAACTTTATCAATTCACTTGCTTCTGAATATACTTCTAACAATGACTGGGCTCAATTGTTCAAAACATTGATCTTTTCAATCTACACTTTGATCATGTCTTTCTTCGGTTGGTCCGGAACTTATTCAGCTCTTGGCGTTGAGAAAATGGACGTCCTCTCAACTGTCAATTTGAACTATGCCCTAGAAAAACACACTGCTTGGAACGCTCCTAATCCTTTCACAAGTTCCACCCTTTATCATGCTTTTGCTACTTTTGGTGGAACCGGCTCAATTTTAGGCTTGATTATCGCTATCTTAATTGTTTCTAAAGACAAAGATTTTCAAACAGTTGCTCGTTGGGCTATGATCCCTAGCATCTTTAATATTGGCAGTGGCGTTATGACAGGAATCCCTGTCTTGTTCAATATTATCTTCTTGATTCCATTTATCTTGGCACCAATTGCTAACATGTTAATGGCAGCTATTGCCATAGCTCTGCATTTAATGCCACCTAGCGTCTATCCTGTGCCCATTGGAACTCCGGGACCACTAATTGCCTTCATTGGTACAAACGGCAGCTGGAGGGCTTTAATGTTCTCTATTTTAGCCGTAATTATTTCAACATGGATTTATATCCCCTTTGTCAAAATGGCTGCTAAGGTCAAAATATTGGATAATCTAGGTCTTGAAGAAGGTGTTAAATAATGCGCCGTGAATTCAGAAAAAATAGAAATATTAAATATCTTATCTTTTTGATCTTAATTTTTATCATGTTAGGTGTGCCCTCTTACATTTGGACGAGAAAAAATGTCACCACTTTGGCGGGACGGTACAATTCACCAATGTCACCAATCATTATGATTCCCGGCTCTAGTGCTACAGCCAATCGCTTCGATGATTTGGTCAAGACAATCAACAATCAATATGGCGAACATCATTCTCTTTTAAAGATGACCGTTCACACAGATGGCAAGATCACCTACACAGGCAAGGTTCGAGCAAATGATAATCAGCCATTCATCGTCGTTGGTTTTGAAAATAACAACGATGGCTATTCCAATATCAAGAAACAAGCTGCTTGGTTTAATATTGCTTTTAACAAGCTTAAACAGAGATACCGTTTCAATACCTTTAATGCCTTTGGACATTCTAACGGTGGCTTAATTTGGACTTATTTCTTTGAAGATTATTTCGATGATTCCTCAATCAGTGTCAACCATATGCTGACAGTCGGAACTCCTTATAACTTTGAAGAAAAGAACACTGCCAACCGGACTCAAATGCTCCACGAATTGATTAAAAATCGAGATAAAATTCCAACAGATCTAACTTATTATTCAATCGCTGGAACTCAATTGTACACTGACGATGGAATCGTTCCACTAGGCAGTGTCGATGCTGGTAAGTACATTTACGAAGGTCACATCAAGCGCTATACCTTAATTACCTTAACCGGTTCAAAAGCCCAACACTCCGATATGATCGATAGCGAACAATTCATCAATATCTTCCATCAGTACGTGGTCGGTAACGGTATGAATCAGACGCCAAATAAAAAAGTGCCCAAACCCTGATTAGAAACCAATCAAAGTTTTGACACCCCAAATCAACAATACGGCCGCAAAAATTAAACTAAATATCAAAGCAATCAAGGACAAAATAACTGGACTCGATTGCTTTTTTATATTGTCGAAATACTGTTTGGAAACAAAGATTTGCCATATTGCTATTAAAATTGCCCCAATCGCAAAAATTATTTTCATCACATTACCTTATTTCTTCATATTGTCTTTTGCATTTATTTTATCCAATTTACATTGAATATTCTTGTTTTTTGATTTATTAATAAATGGTATACAAAAAATTCCTTCAAAAAAATAAATTTTCGAAGGAATTTTTTAATAATTATTTCAATTTAAGTTGAGTAACACTTTCAATATGGTTCGTCATTGGGAACATATCAACTGGTGTCACATCGCCAATTTCATAAGTATCGCTTAACAATGACAAATCACGAGCCAAAGTGGCTGGGTTACAACTGATATAAACGATTTTTTCTGGTTTGATATTCTTCAATGAATCAATCAAAGAACTAGCCAAACCTTTACGTGGAGGATCGACCATCAAAACATCGACTGAGATATCATTCTTAGCCCATTCATCCAACACGTCTTCGGTCTTACCAACAACGAAGTCAGCGTTTGTAATGTTGTTAAGTTTAGCATTTTGGTCAGCATCTTTAACAGCATCTTCGATAACTTCAATACCAGTAACGTGTTTAGCCTTGTCAGCTAGTGACAAACCGATCGTACCGATACCAGAATAAGCATCGACAACATTTTCTTTACCTGTAAGTTCAGCCTTGTCGATAGCCATTTGATACAAGTTTTGAGTTTGAACAGGGTTAACTTGGTAGAAAGAACGTGGTGAGATTCGATAAGTGTGTCCTAAAATCTTGTCATCAATGTACTTCTTACCACCGAGTAAAGTCATCTTTTGACCAAAAATCACGTTAGTGTTTTTTGAATTAACATTTAAGAACAATGACTTAACTTCTGGATTATCCAAAATCTCTTTAGTGATGTCTTTGTAATGAGAAATATCTGGTGTACGAGAAACTAAGACAACCATCATTTCACCAGTAAAGTAAGCACGACGTACCATGATAGTTCTGATTTGACCCTTTTGGTTCTTTTCATCGTAGCCACGAACATTGTATTTACGCAAAATATCACGCACACGCAAGATTTCAGCATCAATCTTAGGGTCTTGAATCAAGAAGTTTTCCATTGGTACTAAATCATGTGAGCGACGACGATAAAAACCAGTTGTCAATTTACCATTAACTTGGCGTACGGGCACTTGGGCCTTGTTACGGTAATTGAATGGTGATTCCATTCCAACAGTTTTGTTAACGACGACATCCTTCAATCCAATCTTATCAAAGTCAGTTACGACTTGGTTGCGTTTAAATTCAAGTTGCTTGTCGTACTTCAAATGACTCAAAGGAGCAATTCCAGTTTGAGCATAAACGGCATCGATATCATGAACACGATCTGGAGATTCCTTCAAGACTTTCAAAGTTCTCGCAAAACCGAAGTTTTTATTCACACGAGTAATAACCGCTTTAACCGTTTCATTTGGCAAAGCATTATCAACAAAGAGTGTAAAGTCGTCAACCTTAGCAACACCTTTACCTTCGTATGACAAATCCTCAATATTCAATTCTATTTCTTGGTTCTTTTTTAAATTTGGTTTTTCCATTTTTCACCTATACATAGAAAAAAGAAGTGTCCAAAAATGAGATTCTTTCTTAACCTTAGTTAGTTGAAGTATTCCCGTCCTCCATAGCGAAGAAAATTTGGCTGGAACGATGTGGGCACGACTTGGAGCCTTTGCTAAGCCCAAATTCGGGCAAAGTCTTCAAGCTCGACCTTTCACTAGGCAATAAATTGCCAAGAGAAATTTCACATCTGAGCCAATTTTCTTCGCTATTCCGGACTAGATAGTTGTTCTATTCTTTATCTTCCAATTATTTGATATAAAAGAAACGAAACGTTATCTAGTCGGTGTGACAGCGATTTAAATACTAACCTAACTAAGAAAGAATCAATATGATCCACTTCTAAATTCTTTTTTTATTTATCTTCTTTTTCATCATCATCAAGATTTTTTTCTTCTTCGATGATTTTTTCACCAGCATCTTTTTCACTAAGAGTTGATGTATCAATTGCTTTGAGCGGAATAGAATCCACATCCGCATAAATTTTCAAATGATTATGCAAATTAGTGAACACCATTGGCGCATCCCCACCATATTCACCATCAAGATTAACCATCAGACGATTGCCATCATTGGCGTGAACTGAAATTTTCTTCGTCTTAGTATAAATAACCTTTGGATTGTAAACGTGGCGACCACCATTAAGAACTAACGCAATCAAATGAACTAGATCACGTAAATTAGTTTCTTTAACGATGATCAATGAGAACGTTCCGTCACCAATTACTGAGTCAGGGGCAATTTGTTCCATCCCACCGATTGAATTAGTCAATCCAATCAAAAACATCGTTGCTTTACCATCAAATACGCCATCATCGTATTCAATGTGCATATCAACTGGACTAACTCGTGGTAGTAATTCAGCACCTTTAACAAGATAAGCCAAGTATCCCAAAATTGATTTATAAGCTGAAGGAACCTCATAAGTCAATTCGGTCATCGACCCACCACCAGCAATATTGATAAAGTACTTTTCACCAGCTTGACCAATGTCGACTGGCAATTTTTGTCCTTTAAGAATAATTTTAGCTGCTTCAACTACATCATCACGGGGAATCTTCAAAGCTCTGGCGTAATCATTAGTTGTTCCGGCCGGAATAATTGCTAATTCTGGACGTTTGTCTAAATCAGCAATTCCGTTAACAACTTCATTGATCGTACCATCCCCACCAGCAGCAACTATTAACTCAAAACCCTCTTTAGCTACTCGTCTGGCTTCATTTTGAGCTGAGTTTTTTTTCGGTGTCGTTCGATAGGCACTAGCCTCATAACCAGCTTTTTCAATAATATTCAAAATGTCTCCAACATTACTGTTCATGGTCTCATGACCCGAAGTTGGATTATATATCAGTCTAGCACGCATATCTTTCCCTCACTAACGACTATTTAACTCTGCCATCAAAATCTTGTTAACGACTTTAGGGTTAGCTTGTCCGTGTGTTTGTTTCATGATTTGACCAACCAAGTAACCAACAGCACGATCTTTACCGTTCTTAAAGTCATCGATTGATTGTTGATTGTTATCCAAGACTTCCAAAATCATTGGTTTCAAGACAGCAGGATCAGATTCTTGAACAAGACCCTTAGACTTAACCCATTCTTCTGGTTCTGTTCCATTACTGATTGTTTCCTTGAAGACTTTCTTAGCAATCTTAGAAGAAATTGTTCCATCAGAAATCAAATTGATCATCTTAGCTAAGTGTTCTGGTGTCAACTTAGTATCTAACAAACCAACTTTCTTTTCATTCAAGTAACCATTAACTTCACCCATCAACCAGTTAGAAACTAGCTTTGGATTAGCTTTGTAAGAAACGGCTTCGTCAAAGAAGTCAGACATTTCCTTAGTATCCGTCAAAACGCCAGCATCATATTCAGGAATACCTAGTTCATTGATGTAACGAACACGTCTTTTGGCAGCTGATTCTGGCAAGTTAGCTTTGATTTCAGCAATCCAGTCAGGTGAAATATCGTAATCTGGCAAGTCAGGTTCTGGGAAGTAACGGTAATCATCAGCACCGGACTTAACACGCATTAGGAATGTTTCGCCAGTCTTTTCATCAAAACGTCTAGTTTCTTGACCGATGTGTCCACCTTGTTTCAAGATATTAGCTTGACGCTTTTCCTCATAAGCTAGACCCAACTTAACGTGGTTGAATGAGTTCAAGTTCTTCAATTCGACTTTTGTACCATAAGTATCTGAGCCGACTGGGCGAATTGAAATATTAGTATCAACACGCATTGAACCTTCTTCCATCTTAACATCAGATGCACCAGTAAACTGGATAATCTTACGAAGGTTTTCTAGATATTGATAAGCTTCTTCAGGAGAATGCATATCAGGCTTTGAAACAATTTCAATTAAAGGAGTACCCTGACGGTTCAAATCAACGTATGAGTAACCGTTGTTACCGTGGGTATTCTTACCAGCATCTTCTTCGACGTGAAGTTCTTCAACACCGATTTTCTTCTTTTGTCCATCAACTTCGATTTCAACATAACCATCATGACCCAATGGCTTGTCTTGTTGAGTAATTTGGTAAGCCTTTGGATTATCTGGGTAGAAGTAGTTCTTACGGTCAAAGTGTGTATGGCGTTCGATTTCAGCATTTAAAGCCAAAGCCACCATAATACCTAGACGATAACCATTTTTATTTACAGTTGGTAATGTTCCTGGAAAACCAAAGTCAATCACATTGGTATTAACGTTAGATTCAGCACCATAAGCAACTGGTGAAGGACTGTACATCTTGGACTTAGTCTTTAGTTCAACGTGAACTTCTAGTCCGATAGTTGTTTCAAAATTCATTAGTCTTCCCCCTTAAGTGCAGTTGGTATTTGTTCATAGAATTTATTTTCTTCTTGCAAAGCATAGGCTGCATTGAAGACATCTTGTTCAGCAAATGGCTTACCAATAATTTGTAGACCAACTGGCATACCGTCAGCTAAACCTGCAGGTACTGAAGCAGCAGGCAATCCAGCCAAGTTAGCAGGAATAGTCAAAATATCATTCATGTACATTGCCAATGGATCGTCAACTTTTTCACCAATCTTGAAAGCAGGTGTAGTTGTTGATGGTCCCATAATTAAATCGTAGTCTTTTAAGACATCTGTCATTTCATTGATAAAGATAGTTCTTACTTGTGCAGCTTTCTTGAAGTAAGCATCGTAAGCACCAGCAGATAAAGCAAAAGTACCAAGCATGATACGACGTTTTACTTCATCACCGAATCCTTCAGATCTTGAGTTTACAAACAAGTCTTTGATGTTCTTAACATCCTTAGCACGGTAACCATATCTAACACCATCATATCTTTGAAGGTTAGATGAAGCTTCACTGGAAGCTAGAATGTAATAAACTTCAACGGCATGCTTCAATGATGGCAAGCTAACTTCTTCAACAGTAGCTCCCATCTTCTTGTAAGCATCTAGTGCTTTATTAACATTGTCCAAGACATCTGGATGTGTTCCTTCATGATAGAACTCTTTAGGAACAGCAATCTTAACGCCTGTCATATCTTTGTTCAAGTTAGCGCGATAGTCGGGAACTTCTTTTTCTGAGCTAGTTGAATCATGATCATCATGACCAGCAATTACAGAAAGAACTTCAGCTGAATCTTCAACACGTTTTGACATTACACCAACTTGGTCAAGACTTGAAGCAAAGGCAATAACGCCCCAACGAGAAACACGACCGTATGTTGGTTTGATACCAAAGATTCCATTAAAGGCAGCAGGTTGTCTGATTGAACCACCAGTATCTGTACCCAAAGCGGCTACCACGTCACCACTTGCAACAGCAGCAGCAGAACCACCTGAAGAACCACCAGGAACACGACTAAAGTCCCAAGGATTCTTAGTTGTTCCAAAGTGTGATGTTTCAGTAGATGAACCCATAGCAAATTCATCAAGGTTAGTCTTACCAATATCAATTGCACCAGCATTTTCTAGTTTTTCTAGAACTGTAGCACTGTAAACTGGCATAAAGTTGTACAAGATCTTACTTGCAGCAGTAGTCTTGATGCCATTTGTGACGATATTATCCTTGATAGCGATTGGAATACCACTTAAACGTCCGTTGATTCCTTTTTCGTCAATCTTTTTAGCATCATCAACAGCCTTATCGTTAACGGTGATAAAGGCATTTAGTTTGTCTTCTTTAGCATTGATATCATCTAAAGTTTGTTGTGTTAAATCTTGGGCAGTCAACTCTTTGTCAGCAAGTTTTTGGTGCAATGAATTGATTGTTTCCTTCATGTAATCCACTATTCGTCGTCCTCCTTGTCAACAATTGTTGGTACCTTGATAAGGTTGTTATCAGTTTCAGGAACATTCTCAAGCATTTGTTCTCTAGTTTGAGTATGAATCCCCTTATCTTCACGGAAGACTGTACTTGTGTCACCCATATTGTATGTAGGTTCAATTCCAGTTGTATCAACGCTTGATAGTTTACTTTCCATGTTGACGATCTTATCTAATTGATCGACAAAACTATCAACTTCGTCAGGTTGGAATTTCAAATTAGCCAATGTGGCAACGTGTAAAATTTCATCTTTTGAAATCATAAGTTTCTCCTTTTTTAATCTGCATCATAAACATGTGAATAGAACTTACCATTAGTTCTAGTTACAACGGCTTGTTGCTCGTCAACTGTTTGAATATTAATATCCAAATCAGCTCCAGATGGTAAGTATTTAGTTGCACTCTGTTGAACGAATTGAGTAAAGCTAGTAATTTGAGCTAAACCATCAAATTGGGTATTGATCGTAACATCCAATGATTTGAGGTCTGTGCCATCGTAATGAGCCTGAGCTGTAACACCAGAAAGATTAGGGAAGTAATCTTGGATGTGTGTCTTAAAGTTAGAAAAGGCGTCAGAATCACTACTGCTAATTGCAGTATCACCATTAACAACTGGCAACATTTGGCTCTTGTATTCCAAATCTTTAAAGCTACCTAATTCGCCACTCTTACTGAAGGAATATTGGAAATAATTTCCTCCAACTAAAGTATCCTCAGGGGCTACTGAATATAATCCCACAACAATAGGAATATTACCCACTTTATCTTCTTTACGCAAGCGTTGAACTATTTCTTTGGCAATTCGTTGACCTTGTTCTTTTTGTTCTGCTTCCGTAATAGTGGTCTTGTAAGTAGCACCATATTGCTTCTTTTGGTAGTAATCGATCTTGTTCATCGCAACCCCGATTGAAATACCAGCCAATTTATATTTACCATCTTGCTTTTGAAGATAATCTTCTTCGAGCAATTGTTGTAAATACATTGGTGTTCGCTTAGTAGGAGCAGTTGAACCATTAGAAGCTGGATTCAATCCAGTTGGATTCTTCTTGCTTTTACGAGCTAACCATTTATTAACGGTACTGGCAGAAAGTACTTGACCTTCTTGGAAAACATATGAATTAGTTGAGAATTGCTTTTTGGACAATTTCATCAAACCACTTTCAAAGCTTCTACTGTTGAACTGATTACTATTATCAGCCGCTGTTAAGCCTGAAATTGGACTAGTTTTGTACTTTCCATTACTTAATAAAACATCGTAACTACTTGAATCAGACGAGGATGTTGTCTGAACTGTACTCTTCGAAGAATCACCGCCACCTGATGAAAGGGTGGAATCTTGTAGATTACCACAGGCAGCTAGAAAAATCGAACACATCAATAGTAACGTTGTAGTTTTTAAGAATTTTTTCAAATCTGTTCTCCTACTCTTCATCATCCAAATATTCAGATAATGTTGTTTCATCAATAATTTGCGTTCCCAATTGTTGAGCCTTAGTCAATTTACTACCGGCTTTTTCACCAGCAATCAAAATATCAGTTTTCTTAGTAACTGAGCTAGTGACCTTGGCGCCTAAATTTTCAAGCTTTTCAGACAATTGTGAACGTTTATAATTTTGCAAAGTTCCGGTTATAACAATTATTTTATCAGTAAAATGGCTATTTGTTTCATTAGAATTTGAACTACCGATAAAATTCATGTTAATACTTACTGATTTTAGTTCATTTATCAATTTTTTAACATCATCATTGGCAAAATAAGTCACAATACTGTCAGCAATAATTTCACCCATCGTATTAACTTCTAGAATTTCTTCCTTAGAAGCTGACATTAAATTGTCCAAACTACCAAAATTCTCAGCCAAAATTCGGCCGGCTTTGGCACCAACGTGTCTGATTCCGAGACCAAAGATCAATCGTTCTACAGAATTACTCTTGGAATTATCAATTGCCATCAACAAGTTGTTAATTGATTTCTCTTTGAAACCATCCAATGTGGCTAAATCATCAGCCGTCAATTTGTAAATATCAGCGACATCTTTGACTAATTCTTTTGTGTAGAGTTGTTCGATAATCTTAGGTCCTAAACCATCAATATTCATCGCATTTCGAGAAGCAAAGTGCGTCAATTGTTCTTTGACTTGAGCCGGACATTTAGGATTGATGCAGCGCAATGCTACTTCATCTTCCAAGTGGATCAATTCGGACCCACAATAAGGACAATTGGTTGGAATAACTGCTGGAACTGAATCAGCTGGACGTTTCTTCAAAACTACTTGTGAAACCTCAGGTATGATATCACCTGCTTTGTGCAAAAGTACAGTATCGCCGATGCGAACATCTTTTTGACGAATCATATCTTCATTATGCAAAGTTGCTCTTGAAACAGTTGTTCCTGCTAATTGCACCGGATCCATCACTGCTGTAGGTGTCAAAACCCCCGTTCGACCAATCGTCCAAGTAATATCACGGACAACTGTTTCCGATTGTTCTGGTGGAAATTTATAAGCAATTTCCCAACGTGGCACTTTGACGGTATTTCCAAGTTGTTGTTGTAAAGCTAAATCGTCAACTTTCAAAACAACCCCATCGATACCGTAATCTAAGTCGTCACGAACTTCACCATAATGTTCGATAAAGTTTTGCACACCTTTTAAACCGGTCGTTACTTGAGCAGTGGGATTAACGTTAAATCCTAATTCTTTTAATGTTTCCAAAGCCTGATGTTGCGTTGTAACGTTCATACCATCAAAAGTTACGATCGTATACATGAACGTATCGAGCTTTCTAGAAGCAGTGATCTTAGGATCTAATTGGCGCAAACTACCGGCGGCCGCATTTCTAGGGTTAGCAAAAACTTGTTGACCTTCATTTTCACGTTCTTGATTTAAACGCAAAAATTCTTTTTTCGACATGAAACATTCGCCACGAACTTCAATTGAAAGTGGACGACTGAGCTTTTGCGGGATATCTTTGATAGTTTTGACATTTTCTGTCACATTTTCGCCGATTGTTCCGTTACCACGGGTTGAACCTTGAACTAAGATACCATTTTCATAAATTAATGACAGTGATAAACCATCAATTTTTAATTCAACATTATAATCAACTTCATGTCCAACATTTTTTTCAATTCGGTCATTAAATTCCGCCAATTCTTCTTCAGAAAAGACATCTCCCATTGAAAGCATTGGAATATCATGAATTACTTTATTGAAATCGGGTAAAGTCACATCACCAACTTGTTGCGAAGGTGAATCTGGAGTTACTAATTCCGGATACATTTGTTCTATTTCTAATAAACGATTGTATAACTTATCGTAGACGTTATCTTCTACGACCGGCGCATCTTTAGTGTAATAAGCATCACGCCAACTATTGAGTTGGGGACGGATTTTGTCTAATTCTTGACTAGCTTGTTCTTTAGTTAAATCAGCCATGCTTTCACCTCTTAGTCAGTAACTTTTTTAATTGGAGCATATTCTGCTAATAGACGTTTAACGCCTTCACTCTTGAATGCCACATCCAATTCAGCATTATTGCCAGAACCATTGACTTTAACGACGGTTCCTTGGCCCCACTTCTTATGTTCAACTTTATCGCCAACATTCCAAGTGAGTTTTTCAGCACCTGAAGCTCCTTTAGATTTCAAAGTTGGTGATTGATAAGTTGGAGTTGTGGCCATACGACGACGGTTCTTGCTGAATGGATATTTCTCTTTCTTAGCACCAGCAAGATTGCCAGCAACTGGATTAACTGGTTCAATGGCATCTTCTTGAATTTCATTAACAAATCTTGAAGTTGGATTACTTTGAACACGACCATATAACATTCGACTAATAGCATTAGTGATGTATAAGCGTTTTTCAGCACGAGTAATTCCCACATAAGCTAAGCGACGTTCTTCTTCTAGATCGTCTTCTTTCAACAATGAACGTCCTAATGGGAAAATTCCTTCTTCCATACCAACCAAGAAGACGACTGGAAATTCCAACCCTTTAGCAGCATGCAAAGTCATCAAAGTTACTTCTTGTTGATCTTCTTCAACCTCATCTTGATCACTGACCAATGATAGTTCAGTTAAGAAAGTCGTCAAACGAGTCTCATCAACGTCAACATCTGGTTCATAACTTTGGTCAAATTGAGTTGTAACTGTCAAAAGTTCTTCGATATTTTCTACTCGAGCTTGAGATTCGAGATTGTTTTGTTTCTTCAATTCTTCAACGTAACCCGAATCTTCTAATAAATGATCCATCAAAACTGTCATTGATTGGTCTTCAGACAATTTAGTCAGGTTATCAATTACTTTGGCAAATTCACCAATTGTTTTACGAGGTTTAGCTGCTAGTGGCGACAATTCAATATTTTCAGCCGCTTCTAACAATGACCAATTGTGCTCATCAGCGAAAGTTTGCAATTTTTCAATCGTACCTGGTCCAATTCCACGTTTAGGACTGTTGATAACACGTTGAAAACTCATTGAATCATCGTGATTAGCAATCAAACGTAAATATGCCAAGATATCTTTGATTTCTTTACGGTCATAGAACTTATGTCCGCCAATAATCTTGTAAGGAATATTAGCCTTCATAAGCTTATCTTCAAAGTTACGTGATTGAGCATTAGTTCTGTACAAAACGGCAAAATCACCGTAATTATAGCCTTGTAACAATAAATCTTTGATCTGGTCAATTACGTACAAAGCTTCGTCAGTATCACTTTGACCACGATAAAATTTGATCTTGTCCCCTTCAGAGTTATCAGTCCACAATTCCTTAGGCTTACGATTGGAGTTATTGTTGATAACCTCGTTAGCGGCCTTCAAAATGACCTTAGTTGAACGATAATTTTGTTCCAATTTAATCGTTGTAGCTTCTGGATAGTCTTTTTCAAAGTTCATAATGTTTTGGATGTTAGCACCACGCCAACCGTAAATACTCTGGTCAGCATCACCAACTACACAAACATTACGATATTTTGCACCCAATTGTTTTACTAATTTGTATTGAGCCTCATTAGTATCCTGATATTCATCAACGTGAATGTATTGGAATTTTTCTTGATACTTCTCTAGTACATCAGGATTTTGGTCAAATAGTTCACTCGTTTGCATGATCAAATCGTCAAAATCAAGTGAGTTGTTGCGGTCCATTTCCTTAGCATAAGCATCATAAACTGTCGCAACTGTTTGTTCATAAGGAGTTGCAGCAACCTTAGCGTATTCAGCTGGGGTTTGTAATTCATTCTTAGCATTACTGATAGTTCCTAAAAGAGCTCTAGGATCATAACGCTTAGGATCAAGATTCATCTTCACCAAGATTTGTTTCATCAAAGTTCTTTGTTCACTAGGGTCAGCAATCGTAAATGTCTTAGGCTTCCCCATCTTGTCGATATCTCTTCTTAAAATTCTTACACAAAGAGAGTGGAAAGTTGAAACCCAAACGTCGCCTGCTGATTCATTGAGTAATTTACCAATTCTTTCCTTCATTTCCTTAGCGGCCTTGTTAGTAAAAGTAATAGCTAGGACGTGCCAAGGCATGACATTTTTTTCTTCAATCAAATAGGCCACACGATGAGTCAAAACACGTGTCTTACCTGAACCGGCACCCGCCATGATCAAAAGTGGTCCTTCTGTTGCCTTAACTGCTTTTTGTTGTTCTGGGTTAAGACCTGTTAGCATTGTATTGTCCAATTTATAACTCCCTCAAATCTTTGTGTAAAAAAATTAGTTGTACTTAAAAATAGCTGTTTATATTGTAGCAAATTTTTATCTTCAGAGCTAAAAACCATACTTAAACATTAATGATAGTTTTTAGGTATTTTAACCCTTAACTCTGTCAAAAAATTTTGTTCATTCTCATAGTGATACTCATCAACTATTGATACTTCATAAACTTCTGTTGGAATGGTACCAAATTTATGTAGGAACGCCGAGAACAATTTTTGATAATACGACAAATATTTAGTTCTATCCCAAAGAAAAGATATGCATAAATATTGTCCAGAAAGCATGTATGTCAATAATTCTTCAGCTTCGTCAATTCTTGATGAAAAAACTCTTGTAAAAATACTATCGTATTCAATTTCAGTTAAATCATTATACTCTTTTAATGGATATGAAAAACCATATTGTAAGTTAGCCATCGTCTTATTTTGTAATAATATATTTTCTAATCGACTCACTTCTGCATCGGGATGGCTGAGTGGGGTTATTTTAGTTATCGGCTTTATTTGAATTATTAATTCTTGCGGAATAGCTCTTTGATAAACAATTTCCTGAGAAAATTTTTGAATTTCGTTTAATTGTTGAAACTGTAATTGCTGACCTCGAATTAATTCTTTAGTTCTTTGTAAGTTTTGAATTTTATTTTCGATCTCTAACTCCTGTTGATTCCAAAATTCAACTAAACGCTCACTGTCTAAAGTTAAAACTTGCTTGATTTCTTTGAGCGATGATCCTGTATGTTGTAGATATTTAATGATATTAATTCTAAAAACTTGGTTAATATCATAATATCGATAGCCATTTTTTGTATCTCTTATAGCTGGTTTGATTAAATCTATTTTGTCATAGTATCTCAAAGTTTGAATACTAACATTACAAATATTCGCCATCTTACCAATTGATAATTTTTCCATTTTACACCTTGACCCTATTCTAACTATAGACTTTATCATAGATTGCATTAAAGAAAAAAGCGAGGTCATACAATGAACAAAACTATTAGACTAACTGTTCCTGATTGGCAAGCTGGTAATAATCCACTTTATTATTTAGGATCACAATTATTAACTGCCTTAGTACCAAATAATCCTAATCAAAAAATTTTTACAGTTCCAATCACAGCTCCTAATGAAGATAATACTAATTTAACAAGGGAAAACGGGGTTACTGCCCAATCAATTGTTAAGAAAAATTTGCAAGAAACTATGAAGATCTTAAATAACGAACAACCTGACAAAGTAATTACCTTAGGTGGTAATTGTTTAGTATCACAAGCTCCATTTGACTACTTACATAATAAATATCAAGGTCATGTCGGTATCCTTTGGATTGATGCTCACCCAGACATATCAACACCAAAGATTTTTCCTAATGAACATGCTATGGTCTTAGGAAATTTGATTCACCAAGGAGATAAAGAATTAGAAAAATTAGTTGAACACCCCTTCTCCCCTAAAGAAATCATGTACGTTGGCTTACAAAAACCCACCGCTGATGAAAACAAGATTTTACCTGATTTAGGAATCAACTATCAAACTCAAAATAAAATTGATTTTGATAAAATTCAAACTTGGATTAACGAAAATAATTTTACAAAGGTTTTAATTCATTTGGATCTAGATGCTTTAGATCCAAAATTATTCCATGAGCAATATTTTGATCAACCTGGCGTTACTAGTTATAACGTTTCACATGGGACACTGAATCCCAATGAAATAATGAAATTGTTAAATGATTTGTCTGATAAAACAGTCGGTTTAACAATTGCAGAGTATTTACCTTGGAGCGCCTTACAACTTAAAGAAATAATGCAAAGCAGTAAAATATTTGATTAATTAAAAAATAATAATCCACATTAACCAAAATAAGGTTAATGTGGATTATTATTTTTATTCTAAACCAACACGCTTAAAGATTTCATCAACATTTCTCAAATGCCAGTGATAATCAAAAGCATCATCAAGATCAGCATCAGAAAGTTTGTCAGTCACACGTGTATCATTTTCAAGCATCGTTCTGAAGTCTTTCTTTTCATCCCAAGCTTTGGCAGTCATTGGCTGAACAATGTCATAAGCTTGTTCACGAGAATAACCAGCTTCAACTAACTTCAACAAGACACGTTGTGAGTAAATCAAACCGTGAGTGATGTTCATATCTTCAATCATCTTATCTGGAAAGACTGTTAGATCTTTTGTGATCTTAGTAAATCTTCTCAAAATGTAATCTAACAATTCAGTTGTATCAGGAATGATGACACGTTCAGCTGAAGAATGTGAAATATCACGTTCATGCCACAATGGCACATCTTCTAGGGCTGTAAAGGCATGTCCTCTGATTACTCGAGCTAAACCTGTAACATTTTCTGAACCGATTGGGTTACGTTTGTGTGGCATAGCACTTGAACCTTTTTGTCCAGCAGCAAAGAATTCTTCAGCTTCCCTAACTTCAGTTCTTTGCAAATGACGAACTTCTAGAGCAAAACGTTCAATTGATGTGGCAATCAAAGCCATTGTTTGGATGTATTCAGCGTGAAGATCTCTTGGAAGAACTTGAGTTGAGATTTCTTGAGCACGAATACCCAATTTATCACAAACAAATTTTTCAACACTAGTTGGCACATTAGCGTAACTACCAACCGCACCACTGATTTTACCTGCTTCAACACCTTTAGCTGCATGGTCGAATCTTTCGATATCACGTTTGATTTCTGAGTACCAGTTAGCTAATACCAAACCAAAAGTAGTAGGTTCAGCGTGAACGCCGTGAGTACGACCAATCATTGGTGTATCTTTGTACTTCAAAGCTTTTTGTTTAACTACTTCGAGAAATTCATTCAAATCTTCACGAATAATATCATTAGCTTGTTTCATCAAGTAACCATAGGCTGTATCAACAACATCAGTTGAAGTTAAGCCGAAGTGGACCCATTTTCTTTCTGGTCCTAAGTAACGTGAAACATCTCTAGTAAAAGCAACTACGTCATGCTTAGTTTGCTTTTCGATTTCAGCAATTTCTGAAACATCAAACTTAGCATTTTGAGCAATCAACTTTGCATCTTCAGCAGGAATTTCTCCTAGTTTGCTCCAACCTTCTACAGCTGCGATTTCTACTTCGAGCCAAGCTTGAAATCTATTTTGGTCCGTCCAAATTGGTTTCATTTGTTTAGTTACATATCTATCAATCATGAATTATTCTACTCTCCAAATATTAGTTGTTAAGATATCATTCTTTAATTCTTCGACATCGTCAGAAAAAATTGAAATATAACCGACATCCCTATCGGCTTGATTCTTAGCTTTAAAACCTGTGTAATAGTTAAATTTCCATTGTGCTTTTTCCTGAAGTAGATCCAAACTCTGTGGCAAGTTACCTTCAATAATCTTTAAGGTAGCCGCATTGACCATTGGAAAAATTTCAGGAATGGGCCAATCACAAATCGCTCTGATATGTAATTCAAATTGAGAAATGCCCGTTGCTTCTTGATAAACATTAGCCGAATAATTGATTCCTGGGAAAATTCGTTTGACGTACAAAACCCCGGATTGAGATAGGATGAAACCTATGCCAAAGACTCCCACGTAATCAACATTTTCAGCCACCATTAAGGCAACTCTTTGCATTTCTGCTTCCACATCGGGATTATTCTTCTTGTAAATGAAAGAACTCATCAAATGCGTACCATCATATATTTCTCGAATCATCGGAAAAGTATGGATTTTTTTATCTTTACTCTTGCTTACCATAATTGAATACTCAGCTTTGGTATCGATCCAAGCTTCCAAAATGTAAGTCCCATCTTGGAGTAGTTTTTGTACTTGCTCAACATCTTCAGCGTTGTACAAAATATGGCGTTTTAAGATAGTTTGATTCTTTTGAATCGGTTTTAATGCACATGGAAAACCAATTTCCTCGACGGCTTTTTTTATATCATTGACCGTAACGATTGAAAAGAACGGTGGAACGTTAATATTCAAATCGTTTAAAAAGGTTCTTTCGATATACCGATCTTGGGCAATGCCTAACAAATCAGCTCCTTGAACCACATTGAAGTCTTCTGACAATTTTTTCAAAAGCGTACTGTCGAAATTCTCATCCATGTACAAAAGAAGGTCACTTCTACGGCCCAATTCACTTAGATTTTCAAGGTTCTCTAAAGTTCCAACCAAAAAACTGTCCGCAGCTTGTGTCGCAATATCTTTTTCCTCAGCCGTTAAAAGCATAGTCCTAAAGCCCATTCTCTTAGCTTCCAATTCAAATATATAAGTTTCACTGCCGCCGCCAATTATTCCTAAAGTCTTACCGGGCGCAATAAAAGTCATAATTCCACCTTCCTATTACTAATCCTCTTCGTCTTGGAAGACTACTTGACCATTTTCAAAAGCCTTGATACGTGCCAATGAATAAATTGGAATTCCTGATTTATCAATCATTTGTCTTCCCTTTTGGAAGGACTTTTCAATCACAATACCAATTCCAGCCAAAGTTGCGCCGGCATCTTCAATGATCGTATCCAATCCATTAACAGCTTGTCCATTAGCCAAAAAATCATCGATAATCAAAACAGTATCGTCCTTTGACAAATAACGTTTATCGATACTGATGTGATTAGAAGTCTTCTTAGTAAATGAATAAACTTCTGACGTATACAAGTCATCAGTTAAAGTAACTGATTTGTGCTTTCTAGCAAAAACAACTGGTACCTCAAACTTCAATCCAGTCATAACTGCGGGTGCGATACCTGAAGATTCCACTGTCAAAATCTTATTGATACCAGCATCTTTAAAATGGTTGTAAAATTCTTCACCCATTTTTTCCATTAACATTGGGTCAACTTGATGGTTTAAAAAACTATCAACTTTAAGCACATCTTTGCCTAAAACTCGACCATCTTTTCTGATTCTTTCTTCTAGTTCCTTCATTACGTTCTCCCCTATTTAATAGAATAATTAGAGTCTATCATACTTTGATTTTTACTTGATACCTTGATCGTATTTTTTTAGATTATATTTCTGTATAATCCGAATAATTTTACTTGTGTAACCAGGATCAGTCGCATATCCATCAGTTTGCAAAGCAACTGCCGCATCAATATAATTCTTCGATTGGATGACTTGCTTATATTGCTGCGAATTCCACGAGGTACCGTTCACTAATAATTTTGTATGATCTTTCATCGACTCACGAAAATCCGAATAAACTCGAAAACGTCCGTTGATAGTTATCCATTGACCGTTAGTATATTCTTTCGTCTGCAAAACCTTAGTATTATTAGGATCTTCACCCTTAATACCAAAATAATTATTGTACTGACTAGCTAACGTACTAGTACCCCAATCACTTTCCAAAATCGCCTGAGCAATTGTAATACTAGGTAAAACACCATATTCTTGACCTAATTCAACCGCATATGGAGCGACTTTTTTAACGAAAGAATTGTGTTCTTGTTGGACCATTTCAACCTTTGTTTCGTTTTGATGATGGACATATCCTCTGTATCCAAAAAAGCTGATTACAAAAACAGCGACGATGGCTAACAAAATAAAAGTTGTATTATTATTT